>WGED01000549.1 GCA_015492915.1 Cyclobacteriaceae bacterium | reverse complement strand
GTTTAATTATTACGTTCGTTAAATATACGGTGACAGGAATAGATTAATAGTCTAAATACCTGTAACTTTATTGTTGTAAAAAATTGAAATGGAAGCAAAATTTTCAAATAGAGTAAAAGAGGTTATTTCACTCAGCAGAGAAGAAGCCTTAAGGCTTGGTCACGACTACATCGGGACGGAGCATCTGCTGCTTGGAATGATCAGAGAAGGTGAAGGAGTAGCGATAAGCCTGCTTAAAAAGCTCGGTGTATCGCTCGATGATTTAAGGCGTGCGATAGAGCAGGCCACCAAAGGTACGGCTATCAATAATGTTAAGAACCTTGCCAATATTCCACTGACACGTCAGTCAGAAAAGGTTTTGAAGATCACCTATCTTGAAGCCAAGATTTTCAAGAGCCAGTTGATCGGGACTGAGCATCTGTTGTTGTCGATACTTCGCGGCGAGGATAATATAGCGACGCAGATTCTCGAGAAGTTTGACGTTAATTATGAGGTTGTCAAGGAATTACTTGAATATCAAAGCGAGAATCCGATCGCTTCATCTGATACAGACGAAGGTGACGACGACTCATCCAAATTATTTGGGGGATCATCTTCAGGGGGCAAAGAGTCCTCGCAAAAATCGGCTGAAAAATCAAGGACCCCGGTGCTCGATAATTTTGGCCGCGACCTGACAAAAATGGCTGAAGAGCATAAGCTCGACCCTATTGTTGGCAGAGACAAGGAGATTGAGCGGGTAGCCCAGATACTCAGTCGTCGTAAGAAAAATAACCCGGTTCTCATAGGCGAGCCCGGCGTGGGTAAGACAGCTATTGCCGAGGGATTAGCGCTCAGAATTGTTCAGAAAAAAGTATCGCGTGTATTGTTTGGCAAGCGAGTCGTGACGCTTGATCTCGCGAGTCTTGTGGCAGGCACGAAATACAGGGGACAGTTTGAAGAGCGTATGAAAGCTGTGATGAATGAACTGGAAAAATCTCCGGATGTCATCCTTTTCATTGACGAATTGCATACCATTGTCGGTGCGGGAGGCGCCAGTGGTAGCCTCGATGCGTCCAATATGTTCAAGCCTGCGCTTTCGAGGGGAGAAATACAATGTATCGGTGCGACAACACTTGATGAATACAGACAGTACATTGAAAAAGACGGTGCCCTGGCGCGGAGGTTCCAGATCGTTATGGTAGATCCCACTACTCCGGAGGAGACCATCAATATTCTGAACAACATAAAAGAAAAATACGAAGATCACCACCACGTCAATTATACACCGGAGGCTATTGATGCTTGTGTAAAGCTTTCGGACAGGTATATTTCCGACAGGTATTTGCCGGATAAGGCTATCGATGTAATGGACGAAGCCGGAGCACGTGTGCATATCAACAACATCCATGTGCCCGATGAGATATTAAAGCTCGAAGAGGAGATTGAAGAAGTCAAAAAGGAAAAGAATAGGGTGGTGAGAAGCCAGAAATATGAAGAAGCCGCCCAATTGAGGGATAAGGAGAAGAAGCTGATCGAGCAGCTTGACATAGCAAAAGCCAAATGGGAGGATGAAACCAGGACCAAGCGATATACCGTCACGGAGGAAAACGTCGCTGAGATCGTGGCAATGATGACAGGTGTGCCGACCAAGCGAATCGCCCAGAATGAGAGTGAGAAGCTTATCGGTATGGGCAAGGAGTTGAGCAGTAAAGTAATAGGGCAGGACGAAGCTATCGAAAAGCTTGTAAAAGCCATCAGGCGAACCAGGGTTGGTCTGAAAGATCCGAGGAAACCAATCGGTTCGTTTATTTTCCTTGGCCCCACAGGTGTTGGAAAAACGGAGCTTGCGAAAGTACTTGCTACCTATCTGTTTGATAAGGACGATGCGCTCATCCGCATCGATATGAGTGAATACATGGAGAAATTCTCCGTTTCAAGGCTTGTCGGAGCGCCTCCGGGATATGTCGGTTATGAGGAAGGCGGGCAACTCACGGAAAAAGTGCGCAGAAAGCCATACAGTGTTGTGCTGCTCGATGAGATTGAAAAGGCTCATCCGGATGTATTTAACATCCTGCTTCAGGTACTCGACGATGGTATACTGACAGACGGCCTTGGCCGCAGGGTGGACTTCAGAAATACCATCCTGATCATGACATCCAATATCGGTGTGCGCGATCTGAAAGATTTTGGTGCCGGCATCGGGTTCTCGACAAAGGCAAGGCAGGAGAGCGCCAACGACCTGATGAAATCCACCATTCAGAGTGCCCTGAAGAAAGTCTTCAGCCCGGAATTCCTTAACAGGGTAGATGATGTGATCATTTTCAATTCTCTTCAGAGAGAGCATATACACAAGATCATTGACATTTCACTCAAGAAACTTTTCTCAAGGATTGAGTCACTCGGTTATTCAATTGAATTAACTGAAAAGGCCAAAGATTTCATTGCCGACAAAGGATTTGATCCGCATTACGGAGCAAGGCCGTTGAACAGGGCGATACAGAAATACCTTGAAGACCTTGTTGCTGAAGAAATACTTGTGGGCGGGCTGGAACCCGGAGATGTGATCCTGGCAGATTATGATGGAAAAGGTGATTCCCTGACCATCAAGTCAAAAAAGAAACCCAGGAAAAAGGAAAAAAAAGATGAATAATCGTTGATAAAGCGATACCAAGCTGCCTCTGCAAGGCAGCTTTTTTTATGCTTATTTCATCAGGATATGAATTATTCATGATTTTTACGTTAATTTTAGGTAAGGATCGGTGACATTCCTTTCAATTTGTCATGAATAACAGATGATCTAAACCAAATAACTGAAAAACTATGCCGGCAAAAGTAGTTGATCCAAACGGAAATCAGAATTTCCTGAAATGTGGGTATCTTCTCAGAGATGACGCCACTGACAACGAGGGCGATCTCAAGCGCATCCCTTTTATCAATGACCGGAACCTCAAAAAAGATGAGGTGGTGATTTTTGACGTGGTTGACGCCACAGTAGAATTCAACGGAAAAAAAGCCAGGATTTCCATGGCGGTTATCCCCGATGAATTTTTTGCTCCGGAGTGGTCACCGCAATTTAAAAAGAGATGGGAGGAATCGTGGGATCCGACCATTAATAAAAGGAGAAAAATGCGGCTGGGGAATTTGAATGATGCCTGGAAAAAACATCCTTGCTACGGGAGGGAATTACTTGCGGCTTATCAGAGTAAACTCCACCTGAAAGGCCAGCAGTAATTTAAAGCCCCCTTTTATCAAGGAGGTCCCTTATCCGTTCCGAATTAATAGCCCGCGTGATAAAAGAGGTGATGTGTGTAAGAGAAACATTACCGGGGGGAGCATATTGATATGCCTTCACGATCACTTTCATCCAGTGCCTTCCTGCCTCCCACAGTGCCGTGCCCTCACCAATAATCACCTTTTTCTCATGAAAAAGGAGTATAAGTAAATCATATAAAAAGCCTGTGAGTACCGTGCTGAAGTCGTATGGGCTCCAGGCATTTTTGTCGTAGATGTTTTGATTAAAGGCATTGCGGACACATTTCATGGGGTTTTCTTCAAAGCCGTGGCCGACGCCGAACAGACTGAGCATATTATCTTGCTCCAGATTACCGCCGGTTTCTATTATCACTTTTTCACACAGATCCGGCTGTGATAATATCCAAAACATGGCAGCGAGATCACAGAAAGCCTCCGCTGCTCCTTCGGTTTCGATATCACCGTTTTCCCATGCGGGCCTCAGGCTGTCGAGAATGGCGTGGGCGGTTTCGTGAACGACAAAATCGGTGCATCGACAGTTGTAAATCCGACTGCCGGGAGGGCCGTAATAATCGAGCTCAATGCATTGCTGATCCCGCAGATAGCGGGCATTGATGTCGTTGTTGGTAATTCTGACAGTAACAGGGGAGTGACGCCTGCTCTGTTGCCATGACCAATTTATGGTTTTTTCCAACAGGTTATCAAACAGATCGATGGTCATTCGCATAACGGCAAAAGTGTGGATTGCGTTAAGCTCGTCTTCCTGGTATATCCCGTTATCAATAAAATTGCCGTTTGCGTCGGGCTGTACATCAAAACCCTCGATCACGATCATACTGTCCGAAGGCCCGGGGCGAATGCTGTATGGGAATTCGACGATTTTTTTGCCCGTGTCCGGATAAAGGGGGCCTTGCTCCCATATGGTCATTTTCGTTTCCAATGTGTCAGTTCCTTTTTTTGTATAGGAAAAATGAAACGACTAGGATCAGCATTGCAGATACTAAAAATATCCACCATTGCGATGCGGGCAGCGGCACGGGACGGTTATTTCCCATCGCGATAAAAGCAGCCCAGTTCGAAGGATGCGCACTCAGGTCATTGGCGTTTTCAAGGTATTTTAATTTGGCATTTTGCAAGGCTTTGTCAAGCTCATATCCCTCCCCGATAAACCCATAGAAATAATCCATCAATTCAGCGGTTGCTTTGTCGTTCACATCCCAAAGGCTCATCACGATCGAGGGGCATCCCGCATAGGCAAAACCGCGTGCAATGCTAAAAATACCTTCTCCTTCATATTGCTTTCCGATACCTGTCTCGCAGGCGCTAAGTACTGCCAGCCTCGTATTGGCCAGATCCATATCATAGAGTTCGTAAGCGTGCAACTGACCGTCCTCAGCCGATTTCTCCGTTGTTTTGAAAATGAGCTTTGAATTAAAAATATCAATGGTATCGGCTACACCGTGAATAGCCAGGTGTACGACAGTGTACTGAGAAGCAGAGGCTTTAAACGCATCTTCAGTAGCCTCATCTCCCATCAGTATTTCAGCGCTGGCAACGTGTTTTTTTATTCTTTGCAGTTCTTCTGAGGCATATGACAACTCATTGGTTTGTCGCCTTTCGGATATTGTATTTTTAAAGTCGTTGGGCGCCGAGTAACTGAAGCCTATGAATTTTGCGGCATTTTTTCGATCAGCGGCCTCAAGGTTCATCTTCAGAATGTTGAGAGAATACGCATAGCTGATCTGATATTTCCGGATCAGATACGGGAGGCCCCAATAACTGTTATCGGAAGCATCGGACTTTTGAGTCAGCAACGCTTCAAACGGCATAAAGGATAATTTCCCATCCGGCACAAGGATGAGCCTGCGAATGTTCTTTTTAGCTAATCCCTTTTGATCCTTCACTCCTGCCAGGGCAGGCCGGAGCAGATTATCATAAATTTCCCATGAGGAATCGACATATTTTCTGAATGAGATTTCAGGCCTGGCGCCGTTGGGGGCAGTACTGACAAGGCGAATATAATCATCAATATTTTCAATGAGTTCCGGATTGAGGTCTGCCTGATAAAGTGTCAGAAAATCACGTCCTATCACAAGGATATTGATATGCCTATTCGACCAGTGATATTCGATAATTGCCTCATTCTCATGCAGTAGCGAAGTCTGTATTTCACCGACATTTAGCGGCGTTTGCGCCAACTTATCCCTGAAGGCGATGCTGTCAGTGAACTCGTTGATATATGTCTGCTCGTTCAGTTTGCCAAGCAAATTATAACCTAATTCGAAAACGGAATCCTGCGATTCAACGGTTTCCATTTTCCTTTTGATGACAATCACTTCTTTATCGAGCAGGCGTTGTTTGTAGCGAAGGCTGTCAGGGATGCCGGAAGCGAGATCGCGCCCTGATCTTGCGAGAGATTTATACAATAAAAAATATCTGTTGTTCTCTATGAATTTGAAGGCTTCATTGAAGTAATGAGACTGTTTGCCGTTTCGGTACAGATCGAGGGCACACTCTACGCTGTAGTTGAATTCACGATCAAACCGTTCAAAGAAGTTGAGCATTGCCTCCCGGGTAAAGTCCGAGCCGAGCAGTTCATTCAGTATTTTATAACCCGCTTTAAAAAGATTGTATGCTGCCAGCAAATCTTTTTGCTCACTCTTTTCGAGCCATATGTTGTACAGAGCGCCGGCCTTATAAAAAATCACGTATAGCAGCCAGTCCTTATTTTCAAAGGTGTTAAAGTCGGGATTGTCGTAATAACTTTTTGGTTTGAATTGCGGAAATAATACTTTGAGACTTTTCTGAAAATAATCTAGCGCAACACGCTGTTTGCCCATGCGCTCGTAGAAAGCCCCGAGGTAAAGATATCCGTCATACACGTCTTCACCGCCTTCCTCTTCTCCGTTGACTTCGAGTCGCAGTTGAAGGGATTTTATAAAATATTTTTCCGCATTCTCATAATTTCCCGCTTTTTCATAAGCCTCAGCCAGTGTATTGTAAGTGTAATAAAGCAGGATATTGTCAAAGGGGGTTTCTTTTTTATTGAGTTTTATGGATTTCAGGTCATTTTCAATGACTTCATTATAGCGGCCCAAGTATAACAATGGCTGGCTACGATTGATAAACGTGAGCAGTAACTTGGTGTAATCCATCTTTCCGCTTTGTTCACCCATTTCTACAGCCTGATCATAGTGCAGCAGTGCTTCCTCATATCGCCCTGCATAAAACAAGTGGTTAGCCAGCAATATCTCACTGTTCAGCGCCCAGAGTTTGTCATCGACAGCCGGGTGTAAATAAATGTGCCGGGCAAGTCGCGCCAATAATACTGCCCTTTCAGCATCGCCGATGATCCGGTAATACCTGGAGATGTTGTAATACATGATTGCCCTTTTATAATCGAGCAAATCCTCATCTTCCTGAAGCAATGAGAGAACTCTCCGGTAGTATTTTCCCGCGATATCCGTATTGCCTTTTGTTTCATACACTTTGCCTGCCCTGAACAAGGCAAAAGCCTTCAGCAGCCGGTTTTTAAATAAGGTTTCTGCGCGATTGAAACAAGCGAGGACGCTATCATGATAATAAGGTTCTTTTTTGTTGAGCGTACTGCTGTAAAGGCGACCTCGATACACTTCGATGTATCCTGCTGCCCGGGAGTCAAATTGCTTTCGCAGGAATGAGGAGGCCAGTTTAAGCAGGGAATCAGTTTTATCAAAAGCCTTTTGCGCACGATAGATATCTGCCAGTTCTGCGAGGCTGTTTGCATAGAGAGAAGGCTTGTTTTGTTCATTGGCAATCCAGCCCGCTTTGATACACAATACTGTTGCTTCGCGGTATTGTTGTTTATATTTCAGCAATTCGGCGCTGTCAAGCAAAGAGATAATATAGTTGCCTTGTGCAAGCCCATAATCTGTTGAATGGAAAAACAACAATAAAACCAGTAAAAAAGTCCGGTTGGTTGCCTTCATGGAACGGAGGTTAAAATATTTTCAGATTTTTATACTGAATCCATAAGAATCAGGATAAATTTAAAAATAGTTCTGCTACAGTCAATCCTTTGCAGAATTATAATATGAATAAAACTTCATAACACTTGAACAATCCGTCAGTATATGTGATTATCCCGGCATTTAATGAGCAAAATGCCGTTTGCAATGTGATTTCAGAGATACCGCGTTCTTTGGTATCGGAGATCGTGGTGGTCAACAACGGGTCCACGGACAATACGGTGGAACAGGCACTTTCATGTGGCGCGACGGTGCTGGATGAACTGCAAAAAGGATATGGCAATGCCTGCCTGAAAGGGATTGAATATCTGAAAAATAAGCCCGTTTCGGGTCATGACATTATTTTATTTATCGATGCCGATTATTCGGATTACCCCGCTGAGATGCCGGGCCTGATTGACCCGATCCTACAGGATCATGCAGATTTGGTTATCGGATCCCGGGCCCTGGGGAAAAGACAGAAAGGGTCTATGACACCACAGCAGATTTTCGGTAACTGGCTTGCCACTACCTTGCTCAGATGGTTCTACGGGGTTAAGTTTACCGATTTAGGCCCTTTCAGGGCCATCCGGTTTGATAAGCTGATGGGATTGGGAATGAGAGACCGCACCTATGGCTGGACGGTGGAGATGCAGGTTAAAGCTGCAAAACAGGGACTTCGTTGTACGGAGGTTCCCGTCAACTACAGGCGGCGAATCGGCAAATCGAAGGTTTCCGGTACGGTGAAGGGAACGGTGATGGCCGGATATAAAATTTTGTTGACTATCTTCAGGTATCTGTGATGTTGCGACTTTCTGAAATACCCATTGTCAGGCCGGGACAGAAGGTTACACTGTTAATTGCCTTTCTGTCAATGGGGTTGTATATCCAGATCGGGTGGTTTACAGAACGGACGCATACGGATATTTTGTTGTGGTCATACACCATCCTGTTTGCATTTTTTTACTTACTTAACAATGCCATATTCAGCTACAGAGGGCTGATCGCTTTCGGCATACTTTTCAGGCTTGTTTTTTTGTTTTCCCTGCCCAATCTGTCCGACGATTATTACAGGTTTTTCTGGGACGGGTTGCTGGCCAATCACGGCATAAATCCATTCGGTATTTTGCCGGAGGAGATCATTGAAAATCCGGGGATAAATATCCCCGCCATCGACAGGGAACTGTTTGTAAAGCTCAACTCGCCGGAGTATTTTACGGTTTATCCTCCTGTCGCCCAGTTTGTTTTTCAGTTTTCGGCCTGGGCTGGCGGAGGTCGTCTGCCCGAGGCAGTGCTGATCATGAAGTTGTTTATTTTCATAGCGGAGCTGGGATCGATGTATTTGACTGCTACATTACTGCGCGGGCTTGGACTGAACAGGGAACGCATTTTTTTATACGCCCTCAATCCATTGGTCATCATCGAGCTGACAGGCAACCTGCATTTTGAGGCGTTCATGATATTTTTCATTTTGCTCTCTGTGTGGCTATTGCAGAATAATAAGGTTGTTCCGGCAGGGGTGGCCTTTGCCGGGGCTATCGCTTCAAAATTGCTGCCCGTTTTGTTGTTGCCTTTTTTTCTGAAAAGACTGGGCTGGAAAAAGGCAATGGTTTTTTACGGATTCACACTGTTTTTCACAGTCATGAGTTTTTGGCCATTTTTAAGCGGGGAGTTGATCGAAGGGCTTTCATCGAGCATCGGATTGTATTTCCAGAAATTCGAGTTCAATGCCGGTATATTTTATATTGTCAGGGCCATCGGCTTTTGGATAAAAGGATGGGACATCATACAGGTAGCCGGTCCCTGGCTGGGAGCGTTGAGTGCTTTTATGATATTTTTGGTTTTTCTCATGGATAAGCCACACAAGGGTCGTCTTCCGGGCATCTTTCTTTGGCCATTGTTCATTTACCTTGCGCTGTCTTCGATCGTTCATCCCTGGTACATCACACCACTTATAGCTTTCGGGCTGTTTACAAATTATCGTTTCCCGGTTGCCTGGTCGTTTTTTGTCTTCTTGTCTTATGCAGGATATTCGCCGCAAGGCTATACTGAACAAACGTGGGTACTGGTAGCAGAATATCTTGTCGTTTTCGGAGTGTTGATCTATGAATTGTTAAGGTTTAGGAAAAACGAATCTTCTACCACAATCCCCCCCAGAAGAGCGCATTTTTGATGATTCTGACAGCGGGATAAAGCATGAGGAAGATAATGACCCATTTCCCATGGCGCTTCATAATAGGGAGTTTCAATTGTTCAACAAAATAAAAAAGCGAGATGAACAACATGGGAAAAACAGGGGCGAGAAACCGCTCCATATTCCATTGGTCTCCCGGAACAATGAGCCAGAAAAAAAGGTAAAATGTCATGGAACTCATGAGCAATGCAATGCGGCTGTTCACATGAAGCCGGTGAT
>WGED01000548.1 GCA_015492915.1 Cyclobacteriaceae bacterium | reverse complement strand
GTGACCATCAATTCCGTGTTTATCAGCGCTTTGAGCGTTTCCTTTATTATTTCCCGAATTATTCGGGTTAATTCTCTTGCATGAAAGACAATCCCATTGATTTTTACTATTCTGTATTTGTTGATTCTGACAAAGTATGAACATATGAAATAATAACGATTTTTTTTGTTGATGATCCGGCAGGAGTTCTTCCGGCATTAATCAAATTATCATGCCCCAGGGCTGCAATTATCAATGGCGTTTGGTATAGGCGTTATTGTAGAGCAGATTGGTTGTGCCGTTGTCCACATAAATCATCTGCCCCGTTACACTCCTGCTTAACTCTGAGAGCAAAAATACCACTACATTACCTGCGTCACGCGCAGATGTAAAGAAGTCAAGGCACTGGTGGTCGGTTTTATGTTCATCGAGCTACGCAGCCGCATCATCGATAATTTTTCCCATAATACGCTCGATTTGACTTGAAAAAACCAGGCCCGGTGCGACCGCATTGCATCTGATATTATGCTCACCGAATTCCACAGCCATGCCCATGGTTAGTCCGTTGACAGCCGATTTTGCCCCTGCATACAAAGCCATTTTATGCATGGTCGCCCTTGCCTGTACCAAAGAAATATTTACAATACTTCCCCTCTCTCCGGCTTTAAGCAATTGATCGACAAAGGATCTTGTGACCAGCCAAATACCTTTGACATCCACATCGTACAGACGATCATACTCCTCTTCGGCGGTCTCCAGTACAGATTTCCCCAAGCCGATTCCGGCGTTATTCACAAGTCCGTGCAGTATTCCGATATCCTTTTTAATTTGCCCGAACAAGCGGGCCACGTCTTATCGTTGCTTACATCTCCGGCCACAGCCAGGGCGCCTTCATATCTCCCGGCAATTTTTCGTGTCATATCTATATCCAGGTCACTTATGACCACTCTCCCGCCCGCTACATGCACAGCCTCACAAATTCCTTGTCCCAATCCATCACCGGCGCCCCCTGTTATCAGAATGTTTTTACCTGTAAGGTCAATCTTCATGATCTCTTTCATTTATTTTCAAGTGCCTTTTCCCGTTTTATAAGATTTCAAAGCCTCTATTTTTACCTATTCCGTTCCATTGTAAAAGAAATACCTGAGCACACACCGGTGGCCGATACTCTTGATATTTTTCTCATCCGTCAGCCTCATTCTCAGCGTATGATTGCCCGGTTCAAGCCCATCAGCCAGCATGTATGGCCACGGAAGATGATATTTTGTGCTGTACTTTGTAAACAAATCCTTCTTTTTCCATGGGCCATTGTCGATTTTGTATTCGATCACGCCTGCATCGGGCCCCGCAGCTACATTAATGCCCACAGCATTACCAACAAATTCAAATTTCAGGGTCCTGACCGGATATTCACCCACCAGCATTGGAACATTAATATAATTGGCCCTGGTCCATGCCTTGATCTCAGGCTGCCAGTTATCCACTTTTTGCCAGCCTTTCGGTGCATCTAAGGTCACAGCCTCTACGAGCCGTCCACGATCGTAGCAGGCTCCATCAAGTTTTTGAGGCAATGAATAATCGGTGATTTTATCATCCTCTGCCACAAAACCACTCCAGGCCTTGTTCAGAAAGCCGATCATAGATCGTGCATAGACACCCTGTCCGAAGGGTGAGGGGTGGAGATTTTTGAAATCATCCTTCCAGGTAAATTCGCCCGCATCAATCCTGTCGGTGACCTCTTTAGCCAGGTTAATGGCAGGAATGCCGTAATATTTTGCTACTTCGTCATGATATTGTATCACCTCCGGCACTTTCCCCGCCCGGTAATCCTTCATCTTGGTGGGATCAACGAAATACATAAATACAATGTCCGTAGTCGGATCTGCATAGCGGACATGACGCACGATACCCTCCATGGCACGTTTAATCTCGGTGGCGGGTCTGCCTTTGCCACCGTCGTTCACGGCTGCTTCGACGAACAGCAGATCGACAGGACCGTTTTTCAGGATATCTCTTTCGATCCTGAAGGCTCCGCTCGTTGAGCCCATCGAAGGGATACCCGCAGCAATGAAGTCAAATTTTGTGTCGGGAAAGCGCTTTTTCATATAGGTCATCAGGCTGTCACGCCAGCCGGGGTTGTAAGTAATGGAACCTCCGAGGAAGGCGACTCGCCCTTTTTTCTCTCTTTCGAATTTTATAAAAGAATTTTTTAACCCGTTTCTCATGAAATGATATGTGGAGGAACTTAAAGACTCCTGCGGAAGCTCTGTATGATACTTTATAAAATCAGCACCGAGCCTCGGTGTTTCGATTTCGAAGTGATGGCCGTAAAGTGTTTGCTTGCCATGTGTACAGGGCACGATCTGAGCAGGGCCTCCCAAATGTGTATAGCGATCTATGAGAATAAAGGTATTTTCATCAGGCGGCACTACCTCATCTTTCAGTCCGATCATATGAAGAATCGGCACTTTTTGCATAGCCAGGGCGTCGAGTCCGTCAATGGGGTTACCGGCATATGCTTTAGCCTCCTCGTCTGAGGCAAAGTCGTATTCCTCTTTAAGCTTCTCCCAGTTACCGGGGCTCCCCTTTCCGGTGCCAAGCCCACCGGGCCAACTCTTGAAATCACAGACAGGCGCCTCGGCGTAAATGCAACTTACTTTCTCCGGATTACGCTTTGCCCAATTGTAGACGAACAATCCGCCCCTGCTCACGCCCTCCAGCGCCGTCTTTGGGTTAAATCCATGAATTTTTACTAAATATTCATAAAATTTATCCCATACCGCCATGGCATCAGGGCTGCCGAACATATTGTTTGTATTGATAAAAACGACATGAAACCCCTCGGACAGCAACATGCTGTCCATCTCCGTGTGCCAATTGGGAAAGCGTGCGCGCCATACCCACGGTTTGCTGTTGAGGAATTTATGTGGCGCAATAATGTGCGCATCACGGCCGTCGAAATCAAAAGAATACTTATCAAAACCATGCCATATCGACTTTACACCGGGCAGTTCCTGCCGGACCAATTCCCCCTTTTTACCGGTGATGTGCTCATATATGATCTCCGCCATTTTTCCCGATCCCTCGGCTCCCGGGTGAATGGTATCGGGAAAAAGTGTCCCTTTCCCAAGGAATGGTGTGTACAGGTCGATAACATCCAAACCATGTCTGGAAGCCACCGCTCTCGTCATGGGAATTACCTCATTTTTGATCACTTTGTCATTGATCCCCCATTGCACCTCGAAAGCAGGGACAGGCAACACAAGGTATATCTTCGGATGAGTGGGCAGTGTATCGAAAGCAGTGATCAGCTTGTTATAATCCTTTTCGAAATCGTCTTTGTATTTCCAGTTTTGAGGTTTACTATCATTAGTGCCCAGCTTGATGATGACGATGTCAGGCTGCCACTTCACGGCATTAAAAAATTTATCTTCGGACATGTACGGGTGGTCACCTCTGTTCAATAATGTTCTGCCCGAATAGCCGAAATTCCGCACCTTATAACCAGGTCCGAAGAGCCTTGCCAATTGGGCAGGATACGAATCCCTGATGCGATCTTTAATACCGGCTCCGTAAGTGATGCTATTGCCGATACATGCTACTTTAACGGGTTGATTGTTTTGAGCTGCAGCCAAAAAGCTTATAAAGAGCAGGAATACGAAAAGTTTTAAAAAACGGGTCTTCATGATAAGGTTAGTAAAAGGTGATGAACCAAACCTTAAAGTTAATTATCACAAAAGATAATGGAGAAAAATCAGGGGATATTTATACTACAATTTCATGATCATTCCGACACTGCGCATCATTTTCTATGAAAAAATAACTGTTTTTTCATGAGATCACATAATGAGGGGCAGGCATTCAAAAAAACAAAGCCATGAGAAAACGATGATTTCTCATGGCCTGTATTTCAAAATGATCTGTAAACAGATATACTTATTATTTGTATTTCAGCAACACTTTGCATTTATCGGCCTTTACGATTTTTTTACGCAACGCCGCAAACTCAGCAAACATCTCTTTGGGATAACGTCCCTTTTTCATCGACACATTCCTGATATAAGTTATACGCTGACCATCTATATTTACCAGGCTGTGATATTTCCCGAATTCTGTTTCGAGCTTCACGGGAGAGGGCGCATATTCCACTTCCATATTCCCGGGGATGGTATATACGATCGTGTCCGAATCACAATAGGCGTACGTCAGCATCATATCGGTTTCCCTTTCAGTAAGCTGCTTGGGGATATGCGATGTTTTATTCATCAGATTCATCGGCAGAAACAACCGCTTACCGCCCTTTGCCATATAGCTCTTGAGTTCAAGTTCGATCGTTTCATGAATCTCGGGCAAGCCGTTGTCAAGCACTTCATCCAGTTGAATTCTCTTTAAAACAAGATCGGGAATATCCAGCACATTGTAGTATCTTTTTTTCAGGTCTTCTCCCTTGAGCATCAGGGCATCTTCAGCATTTTCGTATTGCAATCCCCCGTAGCGCGTAAATATGGTAGCCGTGGCATTGCCTGTGTTGTCGAGCGCTACTTCCGCACGACGATATTGAATGTTTTCTTCGCCTTTGTACACCGGTGTGTGCACCAGTACACCCTTATTGTCTTTTACAAGCAACACATCCCGGTCGCTTGTAAAAGTACCCAGAAAATTGAACGGTTGCTCCTGGCTGGTGCATTCGAGCCATATCGTATCCGGATCGTTGGGGACACAAAGTATCACATGATTAAACTGATTGGAAGGAAAGTCCGTGATGATATCTTCGGCATTGGACCCTGCATTGACCAGTGCATAGTGGGCCTCGATTCCCGCAACATCAAGCAGGGCGAGCGTATAATTGCTTAACGCTTTACAATCGCCATAGCCTTTTTCAGCAACAAATGAGGCCGGATACGGCTGAAATCCACCAATTCCCAATGACACATTTACATAGCGTGTATTGTCCTGCATATATCTGTATATCGCTTCCGCCTTTTCCTTTTTTGTTGTAAGACCGGCAGTAATTTCCTTAACTTTCGCTATGGTCTCTTCCGGCAAATCCTGACGTCCTTCATTCAAGCCGGATATCCATTCACCCAGGCCTTTCCATGTTGACAAATCGCCTTCTGTTTTATTAAAGGAAAATTTGCCGGGAGCGAGATAAACAACGGGTACTCTTTCCTGAAAAGGCACTGACAATGGTTCTTTCTGCAGCGGCTTCAGGTTTGACAATTTCCAGGTGTAAATCTTCTTACCGTTATCATCCGATATCTCAGGTTCACCTATATTCTCGCATTTATACCGTGGATTTTGTCCCTCTGCAGCCACCAGGGTATATGATGCCTTCTCAACACCAAACCGGTAAACCGGCTGTGGCTTCCATGCCGGATAATATACCATGCCATCATATTCTTTGTCATATTCATACACTACCGTATATGGATATTTATTCTGTTCCGGCGCATAAACTTTCATGCGGTCGTCCTGATACAACGTACCGCTGGAAACAGCACTGTAATCTTCAATATCGGAGCCGGACAGTTTTTCCAGCTTATAGCCATGGGCGTCATAGACTACGCCGGAAATGTTCTTCACCCTGCTCTTTTTATCGTAAAACTCGACGAAATAACTGTGCCGCTCCCCTGCTTCATTCAGGATAGTGATGGCATACCTGTAATGATATTTCACTTTCCTTTCTGTCAGCACTTGCTGAGTTGTTTCAGAATAGCGCAATACCGCGTCCGCTCCATCCCTGATTTCCGGCGGTATGGCAGATACTTTTATAGCTACATTAGGTTTCTCTCCAAATGCTATCAGGCACAGCATCATAAACCCCGGAATGAATAAAAATCGCATATTTCTCATGAGAATAATCATTAAGTGGACCTCTTCAGCACGATTTGTGCAGATTGTTTTTCGCGAACAACTTCAAAAAACTTCTTGAGCTCTTCGAATTCCGTCTGTGAAAACTTCGGCCTGTTGATTTTCAGATTGCTTTGTATCTGGACTGTCCCATTGCCCAGATCCCTGACACTGTATAAATAGTAGATCCCTTTATCCTGTGTTGCGATTCTAACGCTTTCGGGCAATTCATCGACCTGATAACCTTCAGGCAATTTTAACTGAATTACCAGACGGTCTGTCTGAGAAGTTACAAAATCAATGGGATAGATACGCTTTTCCCCTTTGAATGGATTTTCTTCCCACTTGGTGCCAAGCAAAGGATTTAGGAATAGTATATCGCCCATATCTTCCACCCTGCCTTCGATCGAGCATTTGATCTTTTCCACGAATGGCTTGCCGGCATGGGGTGGGATTTCAATGTCATATTTTTCAATATCCCATTCAGGTCTGTTTTTCTTGATATCTTCTATGAACTTTTCGGTCCCTTTTGATTTTACCCTTTCCATTTTGCGTCCGGCAGGATACCCGTAACTGGATATTTGTATATCCCCAACCAGGTATCCTTCTTCGTCGATGGCAAGTGTACCCATAATCATTTCAGTAGAACCGTTCCTCACAACGAGATCGGCCCATCCTGACGGCTTATCATCCCGGATGATGCGTCCCCTTCCATTGATACACCTGGCAGGCAGCAGCTCAGCAGGAAGATAAGGATCTGTAGCGTCGAGGAGATATTCTTTATCCCCATCTTTAACCCAGGCGATGGTATAGTTGTAATAAGAAGCCACCGGGCGATAATCGGTGATAATCCTGTTGGACCTTGTACTGATGATAACCGGGTAAGCTTCAAAACCGGCTTTTTTCAGCAAAGCTACCATCATAAGATTGATATCGGCTGAGTTGCCCTCCCCTTCTTTATATATTGACTTTGGT
>WGED01000547.1 GCA_015492915.1 Cyclobacteriaceae bacterium | reverse complement strand
CGGTATTTTTATTATCCTCAAACTCGCGCCGGTTATTTTCTCCGTAACCAAGTATCATATCCAGATGGCTGTCACCGATATACCATGTGTTGTCCAGGCTTAGGGTGTGCTGACTGACTTTCTGAAAGGGCAATTGCGTTTTGCGTGATGCTGAACCGGAATATTCCGCATCTTCGGTAATGCCGAAGTCGTTTTGCAGAAAACTGTAATGAAGGTTCGTGATCCACTTTTTAGTATTGAAGCCCCATGAAGTTTTGAAGCTTTTCGCATCGAATCTGGTATTCAGGACACGGTCACCGCCGGGTATCATATAATCAGCGTTTGATGAGTACCCCCCAAACACATTGATCTTGAGGCCATTCTTATGTATTTTAAAATTGAGCTGATTGTAGGTGCCGAGGCTGTTTGATGAAAAGGTAGAGCCCGCGTTACCTTCGACCTGGTTGTGTTGTGTATATTTTTCATCGATAAAATAAAGCACACCGCCCAGGGCGTCAGCACCGTAAAGCAGTGATGCGGGGCCTTTGATCACTTCCACACCCTCTATGCCCAGTTCGGGGATACCAAGTCCGTGTTCATCACCCCATTGCTGATTCTCAATGCGGATACCCTGGGCATAAGTCACGATACGGCTGCCGCTCAGTCCGCGGATCACGGGCTTGCCGATACCCGTGCCGGTTGTATTTTGCTCTACCCCTGGTATGTCACTGATCGCATTGGCGAGGGTCACGGACGGATGCCTGCTTAATTCGAGTTTTTTGCTATCCACGTTTACGATATTCTCTCCTTGCAGTCCTCCCTGCGGCACCGAAATGATCACCTCTTCAAGCCGGATAAGGCTTTTGATGAGAAAGAAGTCTTTTTTATGAACCGTCTTCAGGTCGACGGTTTCCCGGAGGGTCTGATATCCGAGATAAGATATATGAATTTCCAGCTTCGTGACGGGCAGGTCGTTGAGAACAAACGCTCCGTTTTCATCGGAATAAACACCTGTATGGAGTTCGGGAAAATATATTTCTGCGAAAGGTACGGGCTCGTTTGTTTCCTTGTCCACCACCCTGCCGTAAAACTGCTGTCCATACAAGGTGAAGGACAGGAACAAAAAAACACAAGAAAACCCTGATTTCAGCTTTGTCATTTTAATGAAAACAAGATTGCACTTTACATGAACAATTCGGGGCGCAAGATAATTCCTTTCAATTTCAATCCTGCGATGATTTCAAAATCTTAAAGCCGGCAGACAAGTTTATCCGGCGAAATGATTCGGGTCGTGCGAAACTATTTCCTCCTGACCAAGGGGGATCCCGGCAGAGAGAGCAGAAAAATCATCGAATTTTCATAACCGAAGATCATGCGTTTTCAGCGATTCCGGGCACTTTTTGCCAAAAAGAAGTCCCACCTTATAAGGTGACACCTCTTTGGCTCGTCAAAATGCAAACCTTTCGCAACTCGTCCGTTTATTTTGCCAGCGAGTAACACATAAAGTTAAAGGTTAGTATTCATTTTCATGGTTAGGTTGTCTGTATGAAGGCGTTGGGCGAAAGTCCCGCGCCTTTTTTTTGTTTTCGGATATGAATCTGTAATTCTCGGAAATTAATGGCGTGCAGGAATCAGTCCGAAATTTTTTTCCCGCCCGGTGTTTACATCGCAGCGTTCCGTTTTATTAAGGGCACCAAAAGACATAAAATTTATTCTAAAGGGACAATTCAATCCTGTACCTAACCATTAAAACAACTACAGATGAAAACCCTAACAACCTTAACCGCCGTGGTCCTTTCATTGATCAGCGCCGACGGAATGGCGCAAACCACGGACACAGAGAAACAGATGGAAAAGATGCTCCGGATGCAGGACAGTGTCATGAATACGAAGGCGTATAAGGACATGATACAGATGTTGGAGGACATGAAAAAGGAACATCAAAAGACACAGCGAAAATATGAGGAGGCTGATAAAACCTACAGGGCTCAACAAAAGGAAGAGGCTGCCAAAGCCCCTGCCCAACCCCGGGGCAATCTTTTCAGGGAAAATCCACTGCTGGACATCAACGTGGCGTATTCTGCAGTCAGCTATATGTACGCCAAAAACCCCGGAAATGGAGGGGTGTACAAAAACACCTTAAAAATCCATCAGCAAAATGGGAACATCCGTTTTGATTATTTTGATAAAAAATGGTATCAACCGACAACCATCTTCAGGACCGGCCGGAACATTATCCTCCTGATACATCCCGAAGACCCGAAGTTCGAGGGCGTAAAGCTATACCAGGAATTCCCACTGGATAACGGTCTGGGCGTCAATGCACATATTGACAAAATCTCTTTGGTATTCAGGGACCTGAATGCCCCTGAGAAGCTCACCAAAGTGGGCACAGAAACCGTGAACGGCTTTAGCTGCGTGCACTATCGCAAGAAAGAGGTGTTCCCCTGGGGACCGCCCGCCGATAATACGTACATCACTGATTACTGGATAGATAAACACGGGATCTTAATCAAAATGAGTTATAAGGGGCCCCAGTCAAATGGCTGGCTGGAAACCAGAAACATCAAACTGGGACCGCAGCCGGAGCGGTTATTTACTTATCCGCCGGGTTACAAAAAAGCCGGGGACAGCTTTATCTGGAGAGAGGAAAAAGAAAAGCTGGACGCTTCCAAAAAACAGCACTAAACCGCATTGATATTTATTAACCGAAAACCATAGACCATGAAAACCAAAATCATTTTGATTATTTGCCTGTGCTCAATGCAGGTATTGAATGCGCAGATCCGGCCGGCGGATGTGGATAAAATCGTGAAGGAAGAAATGGTGCGGCAAAACCTGCCCGGGCTTGCAGTGGGTGTGTACCGGAGGGGCGTGATCAACTATGTAAAAGGATACGGATACCAGGACCTGGACAACAGAAAGACGATAACCACGAGCACCATCTTTCGCTGGGCGTCCATATCCAAAACCGTGACCGCAGTGGCGGCGCTGCAACTGGCCGAAAAAAGAAGCGACTTCAGCATCAGTGATAAAGTGACAAAACATTACAGTCACTGGATCGCCAATATGGACGGCAAAGCGATTCCGGACAAATCCAGAAAAAGCAGCATAACCATCAAACAACTGCTGGCCCATCGCAGCGGCATCAATCACTATTCAAGGGGAACTGCCGGCAGGGCCGGACAATACAAAAACGAGGACAAATCGAACTACAGATCAGACAGCGACGGTTTCAATGCCAATTCCTGCGTCGATATATTCAGAAAGGCAAATCTGGATTTCACGCCCGGCTCCAAATTTTTATATACGACTTATGGATTTAACCTGCTGGGAGCGGTGATCGATAAAAAGTCTGGTAGCTATACCAACTGGGTAAAAAACAATATCAAAAACAAACTCGGCATGTCGAGCCTGAGGGTGGCAACCGGCACCTTTTACGGAATTCAAAAGCCAAAGGACGGAATTCTGGTATATGGCCGTGACGGCAAAAAAGAGTGGGTCTTGCCCGGCGGGGGCTGGGAGTCCAATATCGGGGATCTGTTGAAATTTGCCAGAGGTCTTGCTGAAGAGAGATTGCTGAGAAATACTTCGGCCTTATGGGCATCGGATGGTTATAAGGATTCCAATGGAAGAATTCAGGAATACAAAAGGGGGGTCAGGAGTACAGGCAGCGGGAGCAGCCTTCGTATATGGCACGGAGGTGCCCACGATCATTTACGCACGCTCATGTATGTGATGCCGGAGCGGGATATTGCAGTGGTGGTGATGATTCCGGCGGAATACGCCTCGACCTTCAATATTGTGAGACGCATTATCAATAAAATGGGTATCCCGAGGGATTTTTCAACTAAACCGGCGGCACTGTGCGGCGACGGTATGGGCAGTTCGGGCAGAAAATTCACAGGCCTATACCTGAGAAACGGCACCGGGGACGTCGTAATCAGACGGGGCTATAATACCGGCAGATTCAATAAAGAATGGAACTTCCTTACTTCTCAGGGCTATCACCTTGAAGATTTTGAAACCTATATTTACAAAGGCCAGCGTGTGTGGGACGGCCTGTTTGTGAAAGGCACCGGACGGTATGCCATGTGGCGAAACTATGATCAGAACGGCTTCTACAACAAATGGAATGAGATGAAATCGAAAGGGTACAGGCTCTATGACCTGGAGACCTATAAGGACGGCAGCAAACGCTACTGGGCGGGACTCTTCAAAAAGGAACCGGGCAAACAGGTCCTGTGGCGAAACTTCTCAACCGGCGATTTTGCAAAAAAACGGGATCAGATGACTAAAAGCGGCTACAAGCTCATCGATATTGAAGTGTACTCCGACTCAAGGGGAAATCTGAAATGGTCGGGTGTGTGGATCGGGGGCAGGGAAGGATTGCTCAACAGAAATTACGATTACAGTGATTTTAAGCAACTGGCCAGGACCCGTGCGAGGCAGGGATATAAGCTCATCGATGTAGAAACCTATATGTATAAGGGAAAGCGTAAGTGGGCCGGTATCTGGGAAAGAAACAGCGGTACCCAGCCCGAGATGGTTCCAAGCACCTATTGTATTTTTATGAAAAGGCACAATACCTACAGCAATCAGGGATATCCGCTCATTGATTTGGAGAGCTATTGATGCGCTGATTTAAAAACCATTGAAATAAGGCCATAATTCATAGGTTTTGTGAAAAAAGAGGTGTCACCTTGCAAGGTGGTACCTCTTTTCGCTTTCAAAATTATATTTTTCCCGTTCACGCTCATTTATTTTGCCGAAAAGATTGTTCATGATAGGTTAGAATATGCAGAATGAGACCGAGAAACGAAGTAGGTGGTAATTTAGGATACATAACAATGAAAAAGCTAATTTTAATAATTTTATTATTCGTAACTACTTTCGCAAATGCTCAAGTTACCATTAAGGGAATTACTCTTGGTCAAAGAACAAGCATAAGAGATTACAAACAAACTTCTGTTGCTGGTATAAACGGAACGTTGGCACCTTATAAACTTAAAGATGGAAGGTTTTACTCTTTAGGGTTTATTCCAACAAAAGACGGCTATAGCTTTACAAGGCTGTATAGTTATGAAGTTGACAACTTCAAGACTGCAATAGAAAAGAAGTTTGGGGTTAAATTTGAAGAAATAACAGAAGTGGATGATTATACCCAAAGGGTATATGCAGCAGCAATTGTTAATCAGAAAATAATTTTCAGAGTAGTTGTGGAAACATATTATTATATGGAACCTTCACTGAAATTCACTTTTACAGTTGGGAATATTGATCTTCTTAATTT
>WGED01000546.1 GCA_015492915.1 Cyclobacteriaceae bacterium | reverse complement strand
TCCCGCCCTGGCGGGACAAGTTGTACTTTAACCTCTCATAACGAAATCCTGGTGAGAATTTTGGGATAAATCATACAGCTTCCGTCAAATAGTCGAATAAACGAGTTTGCGGATATTCAATTGTCTCAGTTCTCCCTGCAGGTCGTTAACCACACCCATTTTTACTTTTTTCGCAACCCTGAGATTGACAACGATCTTGTCTATCGATATTCCGTTTCCGATCAGTTCATTCACATGATTTTCCAAAACACGGGAAAAATCAGTTGCGTTCACTGCCTGATCATCTATGAGAATGGTTGAATTCTCATTCAGGACAATACTGATCGTAGCCTCTTGTTCCATGGCCTCCTGTTTTGCGGTAGCTTGCTCATTCCCGGTCTGCGTGCAACCCGAAAAGATCAGCAATACAACGGCGAGCAAAGAAAATATGTGTTTTTTCATGACGTGGATGATTGAGTGGATGGAAGTTATGTCATGAAAATAAGAATATTTTGACGGAAATCAAAACAGCGCTCACCCCTTCGGCGGCGCTGTCATAAACCTGCATGAAAAATCACCTATTTCTCATACAAAAACCCGACATCGGCATCCTTCCACAGAGCCTTGTTGGGCTTCGGCCCCATAACCAGCTTCAGCACACCGCCGTTCACCAGTTCCTCGTGTGAAAACCACGGGATATCCATGGGTTTGCCGTTAAATTCAGCTTTCTGAATATATTTATTGACTTTTGAGGCATTTTTGGCGATCACTTTAAATTGCCGTCCGTTGGACAGATCGATGGTCACTTCTTCAAAGACGGGGCTGCCAACCGTGTACCATGGAATACCGGGGGTAATGGGATAAAAACCCATCATAGAGAATACCACAAAGGCGGTCATACCGCCGCCGTCCTCATCGCCGGGGATGCCGAAGATATTGTCTTTGTACCACACATCGAGCAGAAAGCGTATACGGCGCTGGGTCTTCCATGGTGATGATGTGAAATTGTACAGATACGGGATATGAAAGCTCGGCTCATTGCCCATGCTGAACTGCCCTACAAGGCCCGTGGCATCGGGAAACTTAGCCCAGAACTGCCATTTGCGCCGCCCGAGGTCTTCCCTGAACAGGTTGTCGAGGTTTTTCTCAAACTCCGCTCTACCCCCCATCAGGTCAATGAGCCCCGGTATATCATGCTGCACCTGCCATGCATAGGTATAGCCGTTATTCTCATCGTAATAATCCCTGCCGCCGGGGCCACCGTCAAATTTCGGGTCAATGTCAATCCAGTTGCCTTCGGCATCGCGCGGCCACATCAGTTTCTTTTCGGGATTATAGACATTTTTGTAGTTCTCCGCCCATTTCATGAAAAAATCATAATCATCCTTATTGCCCAGTTCTCCCGCCATCTGCGCCACCGCCCAACTATCATAGGCACCTCCGAGCGTGACGGCCACAGCCTGCCGTCTTTCAAAAGGATGAACCTGCGGCACGGTTTCCTGCTCACCCGGATGCAGCGCAGGATAATAACCGTGCTCATAGTAAAATGAGTCGAGACTGCAGTTGGGGCCGTTTCTCCAGGGCAGCATCGTGGCCATGGTGGCATTTTTCTTCATGCCTTCATAGGCCGTTTCGATATCAAAACCGCGAATGCCCTTTCGCCATGCATCGAGCATCACAATGGAAGAATGAAAACCGTTCATGGCGGGATTGTCGCCCCACGTCAGGGGAAACTGGGGCAGCCAGCCACTCTGCTTATACATATCCACATACGATTGCAGCATGTCACCCTCCTGCTCAGGGTCGAGGATCATGCGCAGCGGGTGATGCGCCAGATAGGTGTCCCAGACCCAGTCATCGACATAAAAGGGCTTGTCGGATTCATGAACCCGGTGGTCATAGGCCGAAAAGTATTTTCCATACTCATTGATGTTGATCATGCGCTCATAGGTGCGGTAGAGTGCCGTGTAAAAAGTGCGTTTCTGAGCCGTGGTGCCGCCTTTCACTGATATCTGATTCATCTTCTGCTCCCACACCTTTTTGCCCTGCTCTTTGATCTCTTTCAGGCTCCAGCCGGGTATTACCTTTTCCAGGTTTTCCCTAGCCTGTTCCGTGCTGATGAAAGAAAAGCCGTATTTGAACTTCACCACTTTTTGCTCCGGCAACTTCCCCGATATCCACGCCCTGCCGGTCTTTTGCTCCAGGCGCCGTGGAGAAGCCACCGTCTCGGTTTCGGCGCCTGCCTCCCCCGCCACGTTCCACTCTCCATAAATAAATGCCTTCATTCCCATGAATTCTTCTTCGCCTTCGATCACCTTATTGTCCTTAACGGCAAAGGTGCCCTGCTGTAATGATTGAAAAATCAATGAAAATTCATCACCGGGAAAGACAAACCGGTAGATACCCGCCCGTGCCGTGGGGGCATATTCCACCTGTATCTCATCATCGACGAGCCATGCCTGATAGTACCACGGACGTTTTACTTCCAGGTCATGATCGTAGGTGAGCCGGTAGCCCCACCTGTCATCCGATGCCCCGCCGTTTATGGGTTTTATGCCAAACAACTCGCCCTGACGGTGCGATATGATGCTCATGGGATACCATGATATCTGATCGTCGAGATAATCGGCACGTACGGGATACATGCGCACCATCTGGTTCGGAATGTGTACCGTGGGGCGTGTGGGTTGCAGCAAATGGCCCACACCACCGATGTCCGGATCGATGTAGTCGGAATTGCTGTGCCGTTGTTCCTTACAGGCACCCACCATCACTGCCAGAACAAGGGGGATGATTAAAAACTTTGCAGCATTCATATATGAAAAAATTATTGTTGACAAATCTTAACGGCTAAAGCCACATTTCCTCTATCCTCCCTTACCCCGCCCTGAAGGGAAGGGTAAAAAATCCGGTTATTTTCATGAAATTGATACCATTTCCCTCTCCGGCTCACCGTTTTCCCTCTCCAACCTATTCAGCAATCACAGGTCATGAAAATGACCCGTTTCTCATGACTTTTTACCTATTCCCCATCAGCAGGCACTTCACGCTCCTTGCCCCAGATTGACGCGATAAAGCCAATGAAGAAAATCACCACCGTTCCGATGACAATAGTGAGATAACCGTGGAAGGGGCTTTTGAAGCTCAACCAAGGCTCTGTCTCGGGCAGTGCCGGTGACACGCTCATCCAAATAATCACCAGCAGGCCGGCAATCACGCCGACGACAGCGCCGGTCACATTGATCTTTTTCACAAAAGCACCGAGCAGGAACAGTCCCAACATGCCTCCACTGAATACGGAAGCCAGTATCCACCATGCTGTCAGGATGCTCTCCACGTTGATCATCAATGCTCCGATGACGATGCCCAGCACACTGATCAGAAACGATGAGATGTACAACACTTTCATAGACATCTTATCGGTAATCTCTTTTTTGGAAAATCTTTTGTAGTAATCCGTCAGTATGACCGTAGAGCCGCTGTTGATGCTTGTAGAGATGGTGCTCATCCCCGCGGCAAAGATGGATGCGATGATCAGTCCCGTAAACCCTGCCGGCAGGCTGTGTGCGATGAAATAGGGAAATACCTTGTCGCTCATGCCTTCTCCAGCATACTCTGCGGGCAATGCATCCGGCACTGCGGTGTAATAGGCGAACAGCGCCGTGCCGATAAAGAAAAATATGGCAGAAACAGGCATGTACAACATGCCGCCAAAAAAGGCAGACCGCTTTGCTTCACGGTCGGAGCGTGACGCCATATAGCGCTGCACATAGTTCTGGTCGATGCCGTAGTTCTGCAAATTGATGAAAATTCCATAGATCAGCACGACCCAGAAGGTAGATTCGCTGATGCTGAATCCAAAGCTGCCGAGGCTGAATTTATCATGTTTTATGGCGATATCCATCATTTCGCCAAAGCCTCCGGGAATCTGATAAATAATGTAAACCAAAATGAGCAGCGCACCGGAGATCATGATGATGCCCTGGATGGCGTCAGTCCATACCACCGCCTGCAGGCCGCCGAGCAGCGAGTAGAGCATCACCGCCAGCCCCGTAACAACGATGATGGTGAGAATATCCCAGCCAAACATCGCATGTACGGGCAGCGCCAGCAGCAGCAGGATGGTGCCCATGCGCATGATCTGAGTGAGCAGATAGCAGGAAGAAGCATAGACCCTGGCCCATGGCCCGAAGCGCGTTTCGAGATAGGCATAGGCCGACGGGCTGTTGGCCTTGCGGTACAGCGGTACAAATATTTTCACGGCCATGATCGAGGCCACAGGGATCGACAGGCTGAACACAAAGGCATTCCAGTTGGTTTGAAATGCCTTGGCAGGCAGGGCAAGAAAGCTGATGCTGCTGACAAAAGTGGCAAAAATCGACATGGTGACGACCCATGACGGAATATTGCTATTGCCCAGCGTAAAAGCCGATGTTGTTTTGTTTTTTCTGTAAAAGGAACTGCCGAACACGATCACACCGATCATGTATGCAAAAAAGACAATCAGGTCAAATACTCTCACTTTACTGGATTTTAGTTAAAATACTTTTCTAATTATTCAAAATCGCTTATTCTCTTCTTCTTTTCAGCAGATTGAGACCCGCGAATAC
>WGED01000545.1 GCA_015492915.1 Cyclobacteriaceae bacterium | reverse complement strand
ACGAAATCCTGGTGAGAATTTTGGGTTGAACGGTCAATCTTTTTTTGGCTCCCAGATGATGAATTTCAGCAAATTACTTAAATTGAATAAGTGGCAGGTGGTACTATGCCTTGAATTATCAGTAATTTTTTTGAACGGTTTTTTATGTGAGCCTATGAGAATTTTGCTTTTCCCCCCCTTACTTTTCCTTCTCACTTGCAGCACGGATACGACGCAGACGTCTGCATCAAAGGAAAAGCTCAAAGTCCTCATCATGACCGGCCGTAACAATCACGAATGGGCAAAAACCACACCGATCCTCGAGAGAATGTATCATGAAAGTGGCCGGTTTGAAGTGGACATAACCGCTCAACCCGATACCCTTGTGTATGAAAATTTTATAGCATTTGATGCCGTGGTAAGCAATTATAGCGCATGGCCCGATCATGATTATCGTTGGCCCGAAAACACTGAAGCAGGTCTGATGCGCTATATCGAAGAAGGTGGCGGATTTGTTCTCTTTCATGCTGCCAGCGCTACTTTTTATGCCTGGGAGGAATATCAGGAGATGATCGGCTCCACGTGGGGCGACAACACAAGGCACGGCAGGGTGGCGCCGCACAAAATTGAGATCACCGACAGGTCCCACCCGGTGACAGAGGGAATGAAGGATTTCTGGATCACGGATGAACTTTGGGTTCAGTCCGGCACCCGGCCGGACATAAAAATTCTTGCCTATTCCGTATCCGATCCCTCCAACAAAGGTCGTGACATAGCTGAACCTGTTGTTATCTGGCGTACGAAAGGCAGGGGCAGGATTTTTCACAACATTCTCGGCCATAATGAACGGGCTGTTCGAAACACGGGCTGGCAGACTTTGATGCTGCGCGGCACCGAATGGGCTGCCACAGGGAAGGTAACCATGCCCCTCCCTCCTGAACTCGCCCTCAAACCCGATGAAAAAAAGGCTAATTTCTCATGGCAGAAAACCGATACGACTTTCGCATTGACCAAAGACAATGAGGTGATTTGGCAATACAATTACAACACTCATGAGGGCAAGCCCTTTTTCCACCCTGTCAGGCTCGGCAAGGCCACGCTGACGGTGCTGAGCCCGGACGATCATCCCTGGCATCTCGGCATATGGCATTCATGGAAATTTATAAACGGCGTAAATTATTGGGAGTACGAGCGGGGTGATGGGATAGCCCCTTGGCAATACAAGGGTGTTACGGAGATCAGAGAGATAAAAATTGAACCGACGAAGGATAATTCCTGCACTATTCGCCTGGATATTGCATATCATGAAAAAGGAGGCCCCGACCTGATGCATGAAAAAAGAACCATTTTTGTTTCCCGGCCGGCTAAGGACGGGTCATATTTCATAGACTATAATTTTGCTTATACAGCCATTGCCGATGCGGTGGAACTGAACAGGACCCCTTTGCCCGGTGAGCAGCATGGTAAGGCCTGGGGTGGTTACGCAGGACTTTCGGTGCGGTTTGGTCAGGATCTTTGGCAGCCTTCTTTCCTCAATCCTGATGGCAGCCGTGAAAAAAAACACGGAAAATCCATGCCATGGAAATATTATGGTTTCAGAGCATTGACAGGAGAAAAGGTGGGTATCGCCATTTTTGATTATCCTGAAAATCTTAATTATCCCACTCCCTGGTTTGTGGAAGACAGGGAGGACCAGCCGTTTTATTATTTTGGCCCTGCAGTCATATACTATGGGCCACACACCTTGTATAAAGGGGATAATCTCAGGTTGCGCTACCGCCTCAAACTGATTCCCGGTGAGGTGGCTGTAAGAGACCTGGATACGGATATGAGAAAATTCACGAATAAAAACAATTAATAATTCATACTATGAAAAGAAGACAATTTATCCATAACACAGCCAGAGGACTGGCTGTCGGGATGGTGGCGCCTTACATTCTGACATCGTGCGGGAACAGCAGTGATGGTAAAGTTAATGTCGGGTTTTTAGGCGTTGGTGGGCGTGGGCAGGCATTGCTCAAGCATTTCATGCTCCTGGACGATGTACAGGTGCTGGGTATTTATGATCCGTTTGAGGACAGAAGAAATGATCGTGCCGTATGGGTGAGCGAGGTGCATGAGAAAAGGAATGCTAATAAAGACATCAAATTCAAATATGAAAAATGCATGGCTCACGACAGCTATGCCGCCTTGCTCGACGACAAAAGGATCGATGCAGTGGTCATCGCCACGCCCGATCACTGGCATGTGCCGCTCTCTTATGCGGCGGTCGATGCCGGTAAGGATGTATATGTTGAAAAACCACTCGGCCTGACCATTGAACAGGGACAGATCCTGCGAAAGAAAGTTCATGAGAAAAAGGCTATTTTGCAATACGGCACACAGCAGCGGTCGAACCGCAACTTCTGGCTGGCCGCCGAGCTGACCGTAAGGGAGAAGATCGGAAAGCTGGAGCGCATCGATGCATGGTGCCCCGGACAAAACAGGGAATATACCGGTTCTACGGAACCGATACCCGTGCCTGGAGGATTTGACTATGATGTATGGTTGGGGCCTGCTCCCGTAACCCCATACACCAAAGACCGCTGCACATCGGAGGGTTCATGGTATGTGTATGACAATGCCATCGGCTTTATCGCAGGTTGGGGCGCCCATCCGCTCGATATTGCGCAGTGGGGCAATCAGTCGGACGACAGTGGGCCTGTGAAATACAGGGGTACCGGCAGCTTATTCCCTCCCGGCGGGCTGTTCGACACGATCAACGACTGGGACATACACTGCGAATATGCCAATGGCGTAAAAATGCATTTTTTCAGCCATCAGCATATCCCCGAATATGTGGGTGATTATCGCCCGGATGTCAAGTTGCACGGCACCACCTTCTGGGGCAGCAACGGCTGGGTGAGCGTGGACAGGGCGGGCATCCATGCCAGCGACCCGGAATTGCTTAAATTCACAATAGAGCCCGGCCGGGAAAAGTGCTATGTGAGCACCCATCACCAGGGCAATTTCATTGAATGTGTAAAAAGCCGCAAGCAACCCATATGTACCATCGATGCCGCTGTCAGGTCCGACACCATCAGCCATCTTGGCAATATCCTGATAAGATCGGGTGCGAGCGAATTACGTTGGGATCCGGAAAAGGAAGAGATCATCGATCCGACACCTGCGATGAAAGAGATGCTGCACAGACCGCAGCGCAAGCCTTATGATATAATTTAAGCGGGAAGCGGGAAGCTGGAAGACGGAAGACGGTGAGCCATCCTGAAAAAAGTTGACAGGTTAAACGGTTTGTTACTTTTCAAGAAATTGAATTAATCATTATAAAATCATAAAACTATGGCCAGCAAATATATTATTGGAGTAAATATGGAATTTGTGCGCAGCGCTGACAAATCCTTTGCCGAAGGGGTAAAGATCGCTGCGGAACTCAGTTATAAGTATGTAGAACCCATGGTGCACACAGGGTGGGAATTGCTCAGCGAGGTGAATTATTTTCACTCTTTTTCCATGGAGGAAGACCCTTTGCTCATGAAGGAAATATGTGATACTCATGGTGTTACGGCTGGCAGCCTCAGCGCTCACAGCCCGCTGATGAAGCCGGAGGCGGCCGTTGACAGGCTGACGCGAGCCATTGTGCTGGCTTCGTCAGTCGGAGCGAAATATGTGAACACCGATGAGATGATAAAGCCCGACTGGATGAGTGATGAGGAAGCCCATCAGGTGATGTGGTACACGCTGAAGAAGGTGGAGATGGTGGCGCGCCGGCATCAGGTGTATGTTTGCATCGAACCGCATGGCATCTATACCAAAACCTCAGACGGTCTGATGCGCATCGTAAACCTCGTGCCTTCGCCATGGATCAAAGTGAACTGGGATACAGGCAACTCATACCTTGCCGGTGTTGAAGACCCATATGAAGGATTGGAGAAAGTGAAGGAATATGTATATCACGTGCATGCCAAAGACATCAGCATGGAGCAGAGCACGAGCGAACGCGGCAAGGTGACCGGCACACCTGTCGGTTGCGCCTGCGGGCAGGGTGTGGTGGATTGGGACAGGGTGCTCGACATTCTCGATCCGCTCGACCGAGAGGTCATTCTGAGCGTGGAGTGCGGTACTATCGAACAGGCCAAAGACAGCTTTGAGTTCCTGACCGAATTGATAATGAAAAGAAATTAACCCGAATAATTCGGGAAATAATAAAAGAAACGCTCAAAGCGCTGATAAACACGGAATTGATGGTCACTTGATGAATTTCCATTCCTCAAATCCGGGGCATTTTGAAACAAGCGTTTTTCAATGTAAATATTTAAATATCAATTCCTTACTTGCATCATCGCAATCTTGTCATGAATAATCTAGGTTAACAAACCTCGGTCAACCAGACAAAAGGGTGATTATTGCTGGTATAATGTTCTCTGGTTCAACCCAAATTTCTCAATAGGATTTCG
>WGED01000544.1 GCA_015492915.1 Cyclobacteriaceae bacterium | reverse complement strand
AGCATACATCATTTTGGTAATATCGAAAAGGGTAGCTATTGCCGGATTTTTCATTTTCCAAATTAAACATTATCCGGATTTATGAAGATTAATTCACCGGAAACTTAATTGATTAATTGGCTAATTCATTATCCTGTTTCATATCCCGCGCTATTTATATAAATTGTATGAAATAATATTTTAAACAATGCATCACATGAAAAAAGTACAGATTTTTCTCCCTATGACATTTGGTCATTTTTTTATACAGATCTTAGCGACACTCCTCCTGGCCGGTTGTGCAATCAAAGAAGAGATACCCCCTCCCGCCGACCTGGTTTGTGAATATCACACCAATCCCATAGGTATCGACAAAGTCCGGCCACAGTTATCATGGAAAATCCTCGATTATAAAAAGGGTACCATGCAGACAGCCTATGAGATACTCGTGGCCTCGTCCCTAGAAAATCTTAATAATAATGTCGGTGATATGTGGTCGAGCGGCAGGGTTGAATCAGACCGGTCCACTTTCGTGGAATATCAGGGCAAGGCACCCGAATCGCGCAAGACCTATTTCTGGAAAGTGAAGATCTGGGACAACCACCATGGCGAAAGTGAATACAGCGCTCCCGCAATCTTTGAGATGGCTCTTCTCAACAAATCCGACTGGAAAGCTCAATGGATAAGCCGCGATGTGGCAAAGACTAAAGCCGATTCGCTGCGATCCGTAATGATGAGAAAGGAATTTTCGGTTGACAAACCCATCAAAAAGGCAAGGCTTTATGTCACGGGGCTCGGTAATTATGTTTTTTATATCAATGGTGAAAAAGTCGGAAAGGATATCCTGACACCCGGCTGGACACACTATCCCAAACGATTACAATACCAGGTTTACGATGTCACCAATTTTCTGAGGCAAGGAGCAAATGCCGTCGGCGCGATGCTTGGCAATGCCTGGTGGAGCGGCGGGCTGGGCTGGGGCAAAAACCCCGACAGCCGGAAGCGTTACAGCTTTGGTCCCATGAAACTTTTTGCACAACTCGAAATCGAAGACCAGGCCGGCAACATTCATACCGTCGCCACTGACACCACATGGCTATGGTACGATTCTCCTGTTTTATTCAACAACCTGTACGATGGCGTGCACTACGATGCCCGGCTTGAGCAGCCCGGATGGGACAATGCCGGTTTTGATGCTAAAAAATGGCGCAAGGTAGCACTTGCTCCCGCAGAGCAATCGATGCTGGTAGTTCAGCAGGCCCCGCCGATCAGGGCCGAGCAGGAATTGACTGCTGTCAGCATTACCAAAGTACCCAACGGCAATTACGTCTTTGATTTCGGACAGAATATGGTGGGCTGGGGTAAACTGAAGGTGCAAGGTGAAGCGGGTACTGAGATCAAATTGAAATTCGCCGAACTGCTTCACGACGACGGTACAGTAGCACAGGAAAACCTGCGCTCCGCCAAGGGAACCGACATTTACATCCTCAAAGGCGAAGGCGAGGAAGTATGGGAGCCTTTGTTTACCTATTCGGGATTCCGATATGTAGAGATCGAAGGTTTTCCAGGTGAGCCTAATAAAGAAACGCTCAAAGGAGTGGTGTTTTATTCGTCAGCTCCATGGGTTGGTAAATTTGAAAGCTCCAACCAACTCATCAACCAGATCATGAAAAACATCACCTGGGGCCAGCGCGGCAATATGCACAGCGTACCCACCGACTGCCCGCAGCGCGATGAGCGGCTCGGCTGGATGGGCGATGCGCAGACCTTCTCTCCCACCTCGTATTACAATATGGGCATGACGCGATTTTATGAAAAATGGCTCCACGACATCACCGACTCGCAGGATCCGAGCGGATATGTCTATGATGTCAACCCCGCTATTGTTGTCAGCGGGCCATCCAAACCGGGATGGGGCGATGCGGCAGTCATCGTGCCATGGGTTTCATACAAATTTTCGGGCAACAAGCGCATACTGGAGGAAAACTATGACGGGATGAAAGCCTGGGTGGAATTTATGCGCAGGCATGCCCGGGATAATATCTATATCTGGTCCAATCCCGACAGCACCTTCTTCGGATACGCCGATTGGATCGCCGTAGTCAAATCACCTCAAAAACCGATCAGCGCTTCGTATCTTTTCTATTCTTCGAAATTGTTGTCGCAAATAGCGGAAGTGCTCGGCAAGGTTGACGACGCGAAAGAATATGCCCAACTGGCCGCCGATGTGGCAGTGGCCTATCAACATAAATATTGGGATCCGCAAACCATGAATTATGAGGGTGGCACCCAGACAGCCAACCTTTTACCCCTCGGATTCGGCATCACTCCCGATAGTCTCAAGGACAAGGTAGTTAAAAATATAGTTGAAGCGGTGAAACGCAGAAACGGTCATCCGAGCACCGGATTTCTCGGTACGCAGTTTATTTTGCCTATGCTTTCGGAATACGGGCATCACGACATGGCCTATAAAATGATCAACCTCCGCACCTATCCGAGCTGGGGCTATATGATCGAAAAAGGCGCTACGACCATATGGGAACTTTGGAACAGTGATACAGAACCACCTGAGGGAATGAACTCACGCAATCACTATGCGCTCGGCGGTATTGGTGAATGGGTATATGGGTATCTCGCCGGTCTGAAGCCCGATCCCGAACAGCCGGGCTTCAAACACAGCATCATCGCGCCGATGCCGGTGGGTGATCTCACTCATGCTCATGCCTCACGTGATACGGATTATGGAAATTTGTCTGTGGACTGGACACTGACCGCCGACAGCCTGAATCTCAACATTACCATACCACCCAATACGAGTGCTATGGTAAAAGTGCCTAAAACTCAATACGGTTTCAAGCTGGTCGATGTGGACGGCAATACATTTCTGAGAGATGGCAAAAGGGTCGTCACGCACAAGACAATAGAATACACGGGCAATGAGGATGACGGTTATGTCTTTGAGGTAGGAAGCGGAAGTTATGCCTTTAAGGCACACAAGCCAGGGCTATAATTTAGCGATTTATTACCACAAGCGGGATGTTTGTAAATTTATATGGATAGTGAGATACCCTATCGCGCTTGTGCAATAAAAGGATTTAAAGCCCCACTTTTGATTCCGATGCAATATCTCTAACTTAAGGGCTATATCGAAAATCATTAAATCGTCATGAGGATCACTTTTAAATGTACCACCCCTGTAGTTGCCGGAACCATCGGCAACTTTAATTTTTGCCTTTTTCTCATGGTCTTTCCTCTCTTTTTCATGTCGTGTGGAGACCAGAGAGATCAGATCAACTGGGACCCGCAAAAGCCCAATACCTTGAACGAGGTGCTGGAACACTTTGAAAATCCACCGATCGACTACAGCACTGCGCCGCTCTGGGTGTGGAACGACCGCGTGACAAAGGATAAGATCGACTTTATGCTTAAGGATTTCAAAGACCACGGCATCCACATGGCTTTCATCCATCCGCGGCCGGGTCTTATCACCGAATATCTCTCGGACGAGTGGTTCGAACTGGTTCGGCACACGGTGGATAAGGCCAGGGAACTGGATATGAAAATCTGGCTTTATGATGAAAACTCCTATCCCAGCGGATTTGCGGGAGGTCATGTGCCTGCGGCCATGTTTGCACAGACCGATCCGGTGACAGGCCTGAAAATGCACCTCCTCAATGAGATTACCGAGCAGGACACAACCGGTTATTTTATTATTCTCAAGCAATCAGGCGACAGTTTCGTCAACATTACCAACAGCACTGATAAGTATTATGGCAAACCGGGTAAATATTACGCTTTCACCAAGTGGTATTACCCCAAACGAGCCTGGATGGGTGGCTTTTCGTATGTTGACCTGCTCGCCTACGGCATCACCGAAAAATTCATCAAGGTGACCATGGATGGTTATGAAGAGTATATCGGAGATGAATTCGGCAAGCTGGTGCCCGGTATCTTCACGGATGAGCCAAACATTAACACAGGCGACCGAAATGTGATCCGCTTCACTCCTGCCCTGTTCAGCAAATTCGAGAAAAAATACGGCTACCAGCTACAGACTTATCTACCCTGTCTGCTCGACGAGGTGGGCGACTGGGAGAATGTGCGGCATGACTACCAGCAACTGCTGCTCGAGATGTTCATCGAACGGTGGTCAAAGCCATGGAATAAATACACAGATGAACACAATCTGAACTGGACAGGCCATTACTGGGAACACGGCTGGCCCAACCCGAAGCATGGCCCCGACAACATGGCCATGTACGCATGGCATCAATATCCGGGCATCGATATGCTGTTCAACACTGACGACCGTCCCGATCAGTTCGGCAATATCCGGGCTGTGAAGGAGCTGAGCAGTGTCGTGGACCAACTCGGCAAATCACGCGCGCTATGCGAAACCTACGGCGGCGCCGGTTGGGAGATTACTTTTAATGACATGAAAAGACTCGGCGACTGGACCTACGTGCTGGGCGTCAACTTCATGAACCAGCACCTCAGCCACATGACGCTAAAAGGTGCCCGAAAGCGGGATTATCCTCAGTCATTCACCTATCACACTCCATGGTGGGATGATTACAAACCCCTGGCGGATTATTACCACAGGCTCTCATGGATATTGTCGGCAGGCAGGCAGGTAAACAAAGTACTGATCCTTGAGCCCACTTCTACCGCATGGATGTATTACAGTCCGCTCGGTAAAAAAGAAGAAGGAAAAGGCGCTGTACTGATGGAAAAGATGAAGAAAAATTTTGATGACATGCTCAAGGCCCTGGAAAAGAACCAAATCGAATATGACCTGGCCAGTGAAGACATCATCAAGGACCACGGCAGCGTGGCAGGACCCGAGTTCATCATCGGTTCAAGAAATTACGATATCGTCATCCTGCCTTCGGGATTTGAGAATATCGAAATTGCAACATTTGATCTGCTGGCACGATATCTTGAGAACGACGGCACGGTACTTTCTCTTTCAGGAATCCCGCAACGCCTCGATGGTAACAAAAGCACAACCGTAGCAAAAGAACTGGGTAAATACAAGGACCACTGGATCGATATAGAAAAAATTGATACCAGTGTCATGGAAAAGTATCTCATGCCCAACGGGTTCGTGGCCCTCGATCCCGAAAACTGGGGCGGCGAAGTATACCACATGCGACGCAGAATGAAAGACGGGCAAATACTTTTCTTTACCAACTTTCATAGGACAGAGTCTGCGCACATCTCATTCAGTGCTGAAGGCAGTAGCATGATGCAACTCGACGTGATGAATGCCGAACAGCACGTATTGAAAACCACGGAAAATCATGGGATGGTAAGCCTGTCATTCGATCTGCCGCCATCAGGCTCAATGCTCCTGATGGTTTGGGACAAAACACTGAGAGGGAAAACCCTGGACATCAATGCTAAAAAGGAGGAAAAACTTTTGCAAAGTTCTGAAACGGTCGTACAGCAACTTTCGCCCAACACTTTAACAATCGAATACTGCGACCTGAGAGTGGAAGGGGAGCAATATAACGACATCTATTTTTACAATGCTGCTGACACCGTGTACAAGGTCTATCTGAAAGAACCCTACGGCTTTAACTACAACCCGTGGAGCAATGCCGTGCAATACCGTACACGCATTCTCGACAAAAACACATTTGGTGAAAACACGGGCTTTGAGGTAAGCTATCACTTCACCCTGCAGCAAGGCTTCAGACCTGATTCGCTTCATGCGGTGGTCGAATCACCGCAACTCTATACCGTATTTATTAACGGACAAAAAGTGGATCCTCAAAAGGGGCGATGGTGGCTCGACAGGGACTTTGGGGTGTACGATATCGTCGACCATGTTATGCCGGGTAAAAATACCCTGAAAGTCATAGCCAAACCCATGGATATTCTGGCAGAAATTGAGCCTGTGTATTTGTTTGGCGATTTTGGGGTGAAGCCAAGAAAAAAAGGCTGGCTGCTCGAGCCGCCGGGCGCACTAAAAACAGGAAGCTGGAAAGCGCAGGGCCTTCCCTTCTATTCCGATAAGGTAGCCTACCTCAAAACTTTCGAAAAGCCCGCCACCGGAAAAGTGAAAATAAAACTGAACAAATGGGCGGGTTCTGTGGTCAGGGTATTGATTAATGATCAATACGCAGGCATCATCGGATGGGCGCCATGGGAAATTGACATTTCTCCATATCTCAGAGACGGCACCAACAAGGTGGAGGTGATCGTAACGGGCAATCTTAAAAATCTCATGGGCCCACACCACAATAATCCGCGGCGCGGACTCGTATCACCGTGGAGTTTCTTTTATGCACCGTTGCACCAGCCATCGGGTGACGAGTACGACCTGATGGATTACGGGCTGTTTGAAGATTTCGAGGTAATACAGTATTAAGTGCTGAGCCTCCAGGCAAAAATAATCACCATTTTTTCATAGCCTTATTTCAGGCAGTTCAGTCTGTAAATGAAATAAATGGAGCTGAGTGTAAAAAGCAGTATCGCTATGAAAAATGACTGATAGCCAACAGCGGCTATCACCACACCGGCAAGCAGTGGCATGAGTGTTGGCAATATATTTCCGGCTCCTGAAATCCCTGCATAGATAGATCTGTTGGTATGTGTTGAGATCTCGAGCAGGATGCCGCTCGTCGAAACAGCAAACAGGCTGCCGTACAATCCGCCGATAAAAAAGGATATGAAATAAGCTGTTTCGTGCTCTCTGAACAACCAGGCCGTGAGCGGGAATAGCACGCCAAGCACCAGAGAAGCGATGAGGATGGTGTTGTATTTTATTTTTTTGGAATAAAAATAGATGAAAACGCCGGCTACAATAAGTCCCGTCATTTTGACAAGCAACAATTTACTGACAAAATCATTGTTCATACCCAGATTTTCCTTGCCGAGCAACAGGATAAACGGCAACAATGCATACCCCAGTCCG
>WGED01000543.1 GCA_015492915.1 Cyclobacteriaceae bacterium | reverse complement strand
GTTGTATCCGTTTAATGTATTTAAATAATTGTATTTGATGTCCAATGCCTGGTTGACGTTCTGGAAATATTCCACATAATCAATTGCTCCACTCTCAAAGCTTTTTTGAGCATTGTTAATGATCAGATCGGCTTGGGGCACTGCTTTGTCACGGTAGTAGACTAAGCTGCTGCGGAATTTGAGCATCTCCTGCAACAACTGCCTGAACTGTCCCTGAAGTACAGTGTTGAAATAGCCTGCATTTGTTCGGGCGATCTCTTCCTGGATCTGCGCTGATTTTATGTTTGATTTGTAAGAGCCGAAAAAGAGTGGTATTGAAATACCTGCCTGCAGGTATTGAAAACGATTGGAAGAAGTGGCAACTTCTCCATTATTGTTTTCAGTGCCGATCAGGGACTGATTGGCATAACCAATCGAAATGCCCGGCAACATCATCGATGATTGCACTTCTCGTTCTGCCTTGGCGATTTCTATTTGTTGTTTTATAAGTCTTAATTGTGGGTTTCGGGCCAGCAGCAGGGAGTCTTCCACGGCAGTGAATGACCGTTCATCCAGTGTCGCGGGTCTGAATTCCAGGCCGGTGGTATCATTGAGCAGGATGCGAAGCTGCTGTTTCTGGATCAGAATATCAGCCTCAAGAATCTCCAATGCATTCCTGATTTCCATTACCTGTGTTTCAGCCGTCACCTTCTCGAGCAGGTTTGTCGCCTCCGTCTCGTAACGAATAGTGGCAGCATGGAGAAATCGCCCGTAAATAGAATCCTGGAAAGTGAGTAGCTTTTTTCTTTCCATCTGATATGCGAGCAGATACCATGATTGTCTGATATCGCGTTTCAGATTATTTTCTGTCATAGAGAGTTGCATTTCACTACTCCTGATGTTTTCTACTGATAGCTTTTTCTGTTTCCCATACAAGGTTGGGAAATCAAAATTCTGCGTGATCTCAAATGCGAGGTCATTGCTATAACTGTTGTACTGACCATATTGAATGGTTGCATCGGTCTTGCCGGGGTTGAATGATCCCTTTTTACGCTGTTGCTGCAACTCGATAGTGGATTTGGCGGATCGGACATTTCCATTATTTTCTAAGCCTATCGCCAACGCTTCATCAAGAGTCGTCACAGTATTGCCTTTGTCCTGGGCATTTATTTGCCCTGAAAATGCTGTAAAACTCATAACCAATAAAAGGATCAGAGCGGTTTTGGGAATATGTCTTTTTCCCTCCTGCCGCTCCACCCACCTGTACAGTATCGGTAGTACAAACAGAGTGAGTAGGGTAGATGAGATCATGCCGCCGATTACCACTGTAGCCAGCGGACGTTGCACTTCCGCACCGGCAGAGGTGGAGATCGCCATGGGCAAAAAGCCTAAAATGTCAGTAGATGCTGTAAGCAGGATGGGGCGAACCCTTCTTTTGGCACCTTTCAAAATACGGTCGTTCAGATTATTGAGGCCCGATTGCTTCAGGTCGTTCCATCCGCTGATCAGCACGAGACCATTGAGTACGGCGATGCCGAATAGCACAATAAAACCGATGCCCGCCGAAATACTGAACGGCATGTCTCTCAGCCACAGTGAAAACACCCCGCCTATTGCAGCGAGCGGAATTGCCATATAGATCATACTTGTTTGTTTTAGTGATTTTAGTGCAAAGAATATAAGCAGGAATATCAATGCCAGTGCTATCGGCACAACGATCTGAAGTCTTTTAGAAGCTCTTTCAAGATTTTCAAAAGCACCGCCGTAACGGATGTAATACCCCGGAGGCAGTTTGAGTTGGGCATCCAGTTTTTGTCTGATCTCATCGACCAGGGATTTGATGTCACGTCCCCGTACGTTGATGCCTACAAATATTCGACGCTGGGTATTATCTCGGCTGATCTGCATGGGTCCGGGCAGATAGCTTATATTTGCAACTTCTTTTATGGGTATTTGCGAGCCATTTGGAAGATTGACATAAAGGTTTTTCAGATCTTCAATACTTTTGCGGTGTGCTTTATCAAGCCTGACCACCAGGTCAAACTTTTTCTCTCCCTCAAAAATCACCCCTGCAGCCTTGCCGGCAAAAGCAGATTCCACTACGGTGTTGAGTGTCTCAACATTGAGGCCGTATTGGGCGAGCTTGTGACGCTGGTACTGTACAGTCATCTGTGGCAGGCCTGTAGTTGCTTCCACACGCATATCGCCAATACCCGGTGTGCCTGCAATGATATTTGCCACCTCTTCGGCTTTATCTGCAAGCATATAAATATCTTCGCCATATATTTTTACGGCAATGTCTTCCCTGATACCTTCAAGCAATTCGTTGAACCTCATTTCGATTGGTTGGGTAAATTCAAAGTTTACTCCCGGGACCTGACCGACGGCCTTTTTCATTTTTTCAATCAATTCATCTTTTGTTTCGGCTGAGACCCATTCCTCTTTTGGTTTGAGAATCACAAAAACATCAGCAAAATCAAAAGGCATGGGGTCGGTAGGTACCTCGGCTACCCCAATCCGGCTGACGATTTTTTCCACTTCGGGGAAATTATCGACAACGATTTTTTCAACTTTAGTGGTGGTATTGATAGCCTCAGTCAGAGAGCTGCCTGGCATGAGAATTACGTGAAAAGCAAGATCGCCTTCATCGAGCTGGGGCATAAATTCACCACCCATGCGGTCAAAGGTGAATATGGCAACACCTAACAGGGCTAGTGAGGATATAACGATCAGTTTTGACTTCCTGAGTGCTCCCTGCAGCATAGGTTCATAAATGCTTTCCAGCCAGTGAATGAATTTATCGCCCCATGATAATTTGTCATTTTCTTTTACCCTGATAAACCAGGAGGCCATCATAGGCACGTAGGTTAGGCAGAGTATCATGACGCCGATCATCGCAAACATGAAGGTAAGCGCCATCGGTTTAAACATTTTTCCTTCGACACCCTCAAGGGCCAGAATCGGCACAAACACTATCAAAATAATGAGCTGACCGAAAAAGGCTGAATTCATCATTTTTCCCGATGCTTCATGGGCCACTTCGTCCTTCAGTTTTGGTGTTAATTTGCGTTTTTTCAGTATTTTTTCATGAAGCAGAAATACCGTGCTCTCGACAATGATTACCGCACCATCAACAATGATCCCGAAGTCAATGGCGCCGAGGCTCATCAGATTGGCCCACACATCAAAAACATTCATGAGAATAAAGGCAAAAAGCAGGGAGAGAGGAATGGTAGAGGCCACGATGAGGCCGCCACGCCAATTGCCAAGTAAAAACACCAGCACGAAGATAACGATCAGTGCACCTTCTACGAGGTTTTTACTTACCGTTGATGTGGTCTTGGCTATCAGCTTGCTCCTGTCGAGTAAGGGTTCAATGATGATGCCCTCAGGAAGGGATTTCTCAATTTGGGCCATGCGCTCCTTCACCCTTTCGATCACGTCATTGGAGTTGGCGCCTTTAAGCATCATTACCAGGCCACCGACCACTTCACCTTCTCCGTCCTGTGTAAGGGCGCCATAGCGAACAGCGGTTCCAAAATGAACCCTGGCGACATCCTTTATTCTTATAGGGATGTTGTTTACTGTTTTGACCACGATATTTTCAATATCCTGAATAGTTCTCACCAATCCCTCGCCGCGGATAAAGTTGGCCTGGTGGTTCTTTTCGATATAGGCACCACCTGTATTTTGGTTGTTGGCCTCCAGGGCATTGTAAATGTCGAGAATAGTGAGTCCTATGGCTTTAAGCTCATCCGGGTCGATGGCTACTTCATATTGCTTTATATCGCCACCAACGGCATTGACCTCCACCACGCCCGGCACCATGGCCATTTGCCGGCGTACAATCCAGTCCTGAATAGTACGCAGGTCCATGGCAGTATATTTATCAGCATAGGCTGAGTCAACCTTGAGGGTATATTGGTATATTTCACCCAAACCCGTCGATATAGGCCCCATAAATGGCTTGCCAAATCCCCGTGGGATTTCTTCCTGAATATCATTTAGTTTTTCAGCTACCAATTGGCGGGGAAGATAAGTGCCCATATCATCCTCGAATACGATAGTGACTACAGACAAGCCAAAACGGGAAATAGAGCGTATCTCCACAACACCGGGCAGGTTAGCAACAGCCAACTCAACAGTATATGTGACAAACTGCTCGATATCTTCCGTGCCCAGATTGGGAGCCTGAGTAATGACTTGCACCTGATTGTTGGTAATGTCCGGCACGGCGTCGAGCGGCACCTTTTTCATGCTCCATATACCGGCTGCCACCAGTGCAAGTGTAAGCAGCGCGATAATGTGTTTATTCTTTATGGAAAAAGATATAATATGATCGATCATGGATTATTTGTTTTACTTCAGAATAGAATTCTGTCTTTGACTTAAATAACATCTCCGCATATTTCACCGGCGGAAGTGCATATTTATTGGTGGGATATATGAATATCCCGGCAAAAGCCTTCTATGACTTTTGGATGATTATTTAAGAAGAAAAAGACGGGGGACCCCTGTGAGGGTAAGCTTCCTGGTATGCATTGAGATACAAGCAAGTATCATCGAAAACCTGATGGTTCGATTTATCAGATTGTTGGTTGATTTGTGTCAGACTAAAAAGTACTGCAATTAATCTGGCTTTTGACAAAACTTTAAACTGAGAAGGATTTACTTGTTCAACAATGAAATCCCTATTGTGACATGAGTTTTGGGGGTGTTCTGTTTCATCAAGCAGGCATAATATCAGCTCAAATAAATTTTCATCATAGTGGTCTCTGTGATGAACCAGGTGTGTTGCTGCCTCGTCAGAGATAGCCGGAAGATGCTTATGAAAAAAGGCTTTTTTTTCATGGGGCACGCCCATGTCGCTTATCAGGTGATAGTAATGGGGCATCATGGAATGTATGAACCCCATGGCATAAAAGGCCAGAAAAAAAAGTGATATGACAATCTTCGTTTTTTGCACGGTGCAAATATATGGATTATTTCATGCAACGGAATTGCAAAATCATGAACAATTTGCACAAATGCCTTTATAAACCATATTTACGGATTTTGCGTGAAATCCTGTCGGAATCTTCGTTTTTGGAATAGCTGTATTTGTCAGACAATAAGTTTCGCCGCATTTCGTACAATGAAAATGCACATGCTGGTCTTTCGGATCACATTCACAACCTTCCTCACACACTGCATATTTCATAGTTCCGCTCCCATCATCGATGCTATGAAT
>WGED01000542.1 GCA_015492915.1 Cyclobacteriaceae bacterium | reverse complement strand
GATAAAATCATATGAAAACTTACATATAGGCAGCAAATTCTCACGGCATAATGTTAGCGCCTTAATCATAAATAATAAAGCAAAAAACAGGTAATTTATTGCATCTGTAATGATTTTATTTCCAGTATGCTTTTCAAAATACCCGATGCTTTATCGACGGAATCTACATTTTCGATGATGAGCATAATCCTGTTTTTGAATTCCTTTATTCTGCAAATCCCCGGATTCTTTTGTACGTATTTTAAAATGCTGCCAAACACCGGCGAATTATAATACTTTTCGTTATCAGAAGAAACCAAATGGGCTTTTAATGTTTCATTTTTAATAATTAATCTCTCAAAGCCAAGCTTTTCGGCTTCCCAACGCATGCGGACGATTTTGGCAAGTTCTTCAAGTGACTGTGGGACCGGCCCGAATTTGTCCCGGATGGACTCCATGAATTTTGTCAGATTTTCTTCATTGTCAATGTTGTCGAGGTCATTGTAAATGCGCAAGCGCTCTGAAATATTGGAAACATAACTGTCAGGGATCAGCAATTCAAAATCCGTATCGATGATGCAATCATTGGCAAACAACTTTTCCGCGTTCACAAGATCCTTGCTAAACAAATCCTTGAATTCCGTTTCCTTAAGATCCTGAATAGCCTCGTCAAGAATCTTGTAATATGCGTCAAAACCCAGGTCATTGATAAATCCGCTCTGTTCGGCCCCAAGCAAATTGCCTGCACCCCTGATGTCCAGATCCCTCATCGCAACCTTAAAACCGTCTCCGAGATGTGAGAATTCTTCCAGGGTTTTCAACCTCTTTCTCGCTTCCGAAGTCATCCCGATAGCCGGTGGCGACAATAAATAACAAAAGGCTTTTCTGTTGGAACGCCCTACGCGACCGCGCATCTGGTGCAGGTCGGACAAGCCGAACATGTGGGCGTGATTGATGATAATGGTATTGGCATTGGGGATGTCAAGACCCGATTCGATGATATTGGTGGAAACCAGCACATCGGCCATACCGTCGATGAATTTCATCATGACTTTTTCGAGCTTTTTCCCTTCCATCTGGCCGTGTGCTACCACCACTCTCGCGTCAGGGACCAGCTTCATAATAATGTTTGCAACCTGCTCAATATCCTTTATCCTGTTGTGAACGAAAAAAACCTGCCCTCCGCGTTTCAGCTCATAACTGATGGCATCGCGGATCAGTTCTTCGCTGAAAGTGTGTATTTCAGTCGTCACCGTTTGCCGGTTCGGTGGTGGTGTGGCGATGATGCTCAGATCGCGTGCGCCCATCAGCGAGAAGTGCAGAGTGCGCGGGATCGGGGTCGCTGTGAGCGTGAGCACATCGACATTTACCCGAAAAGACTTCAATTTCTCCTTAATACTTACCCCGAATTTCTGTTCTTCGTCAACAATGAGCAATCCGAGGTCTTTGAAAACGACATCTTTATTGACGATCCGGTGAGTTCCGATAAGGATATCGATCTTCCCTTCCGCGGTGTCTTTGAGTATGCGTTTTATTTCTTTTTGCGATTTGAAGCGATTGAGATATTTTATGCTCACCGCAAAATTCTGAAGGCGCCCCAGGAAAGTCCTGTAATGCTGCATCGCGAGAATGGTGGTAGGCACGAGCACCGCCACCTGTTTGCCGTCAAGCACCGATTTGAATGCTGCGCGGATAGCCACCTCCGTTTTGCCAAAACCGACATCACCACAGACAAGCCGGTCCATCGGATGTGGCGCTTCCATGTCTCTTTTTACATCACCGGTGGCAGTGGCCTGATCGGGGGTGTCTTCGAAAATAAATGAACTTTCGAGTTCAGCCTGCATATAATTGTCGGCGGAAAAAGAAAAACCGGGACTCGCTTTTCTTTTGGCGTAGAGCAAAATCAGGTCTTTGGCGATATCCTTCACCTTTTTCTTTACCCTTTTTTTCTTGTTTTCCCATTCGGGCGATCCGAGCTTGCTCAGTGACGGGGGTTGCCCCTCCTTGCCGGAGAACCGGGATATTTTGTGCAGCGAATAAATACTCACATACAAAATGTCATCATCACGGTAGATGATGCGCATGGCTTCCTGCTTGTTGCCGTTCACTTCGATGGTGTCGAGGCCGGCAAACCGGCCGACGCCATGATCGATGTGTGTGACGTAATCGCCGGGCTGGAGTGTCTGAAGCTCATTGAGTGTAAGCGCTTTGCTTTTCGAAAACCGCTTTTTTGTCTTGTATTTATGATACCGCTCAAAAAGTTGATGGTCGGTATAACAAAGAATCTTGTTGTCGTGGTCGATAAATCCCTGGCGGAGACTAATGTGCAAAAGCTCAAAATTCAGCCCGGGGTTGGTCTCTTCAAAAATTTCCGTGAGCCTGTTTATCTGGTTGTATGAATCAGATGCTATGATAATCTGATAATTTTTTTCACTGTAGGACATCAGGTTATCAATGATCAATTCAAAATTTTTATGAAAAGAAGGTTGTGGCTCGCTGTGAAAAGTAAATGTGTGGTCGGAATCGAAATAGTACCGGTTGCCGAACTCGATGATGTCAAACCTGCTCAGGTCGTTCAGAAATGAATCCTCTGTTTCAAACAGCAATTCGGGCTTTTGTACCACACCGGTCTGATTGGAAGAATTCAAAATCTCCTCAAACTTGTTACCGGCTTTTTCAAAATATTTGCCGATGGTGTCAAGAGTCAGTTGAATGTCCTTGCTCCACACCTTGGTGTTTTTTGGCAAAAAGCTCAGAAATGACTGTTTGTTTTCTTCGGTGAAACTGTTCCGGATGTTTGGTAAAATGCTGACGGCTTTTACCTCTTCGCGCGACAGTTGCAGCTCTGGATCAAAAGTGCGGATGCTCTCGATTTCATTGCCGAACAGCTCTATCCGGTAAGGCAGTTCATGAGCGTATGAG
>WGED01000541.1 GCA_015492915.1 Cyclobacteriaceae bacterium | reverse complement strand
GTGCGAAAGAAACTATCGAAACGGATGATGATATTCTCATTCGAAAAGACGGCGATCAAATTGTCGGTGTAACAATTTTGCATGCCAGTACGAGGCGTTAGTGAAAGGATTATTAATCCTTATCAACACCATCAAACCTCAGCTTCCCCGTCCGCGCAAAATGAAGGAGTCCGGTGACAATATACCCAATGCGATTTTGTCCATGCACATAAAACAATACGCTGCAAAAAGTTTTCTTTACCATTTCGAGACAAACATTTTCAAAGCCAAGTATTTTTGAATAAATCATCCTGCGAAACCATGAGCCCATATACAGATACTGAACTCGAGAATTTACTGTTCGACCTTGAATCGGATTTAGTTGAGCGTAAACGTTCACCTGCCGACCGCAGCAGCATCCGAAGAAATATTTGTGCCTTTGCCAACGACTTGCCAGGGCATGGCAAGCCGGGTGTGATTTTTATCGGTGTTGAAGATGATGGTCAATGTGCCCATTTAAAAATTACTGATCAAATGTTGCAGATACTTGCCCAAATGAGCAGTGACGGAAACATTTTGCCTCTGCCAACCATGACTGTAGAAAAAAAGACGATCGCCGACTGCGAATTGATTGTCATCACGGTTTTTCCTTCTAAAGAAACGCCTGTGCGCTACAAGGGGCGGGTTTTTGTCAAGGTTGGTCCTACTGTAAGGCCCGCGAGTACCGATGAGGAGCGCCGGCTCAGCGAGAAACGCCGATCCGCCGATTTGCCTTTTGACATGAGACCGGCATTGGGAGCCAACCTGAAAGATTTCGATCTCCATTATATTCGTGAGCAGTATTTGCCCCGGGCCATTGCTCCTGAAATATTGGAGAAAAATGCAAGGCCTTTCGAACACCAGCTTTATTCTTTGAGGTTACTTCATGATAATCAGCCTACTTATGGAGCACTGATCGCCTTTGCCCGGGATCCACAAAGTTGGGTCCCGGGAGCCTATGTTCAGTTTTTGCGTCTTGACGGTAAGGAAATCACCGATCCTATTCTGGATCAAAAAGACCTGACAGGGAAGTTAGAGGATATCCTTAATCGTTTAGACGAACTGCTGGAAATCAACATTTCCATACGGACCGATGTTACGACCAATGCGCGTGAGCAAAAGCGCCCCAATTACCCTATTGTGGCGCTCCAGCAGCTTGTGCGCAACGCCATCATGCATCGCGCTTACGAAGGGACGCACGCCCCGGTACGAGTATATTGGTTTTCAGATCGAGTAGAAATTCAAAATCCCGGTGGGTTGTACGGTCAGGTCAATGAACAAAATTTTGGAACCGGTGTCACAGATTACCGCAACCCCTTAATCGCAGAAATCATGCACCATCTCGGATTCGCTCAGCGTTTCGGATTGGGCATTCCTTTAGCCCGGGAAGAGTTGAAAAAAAATGGAAATCCTCCTCCAGAATTTGTGTTTGAAGCGACTCACTTCAAAGCAATTGTAAGGGCGGCATCATGAATACCATTGTGTTTTTTAACAATAAAGGCGGAGTCGGCAAAACATCGTTAGTCTATCACCTGTCGTGGATGTATGCGGATCTGGGACTAAATGTTCTGACCGTCGATTTAGATCCTCAAGCAAATCTCACCAGTATGTTTCTCGATGAAGATAAACTCGAAACCCTGTGGCCGGATGATGACCATCCGGATACCATCTACGGAGCGATCCAACCGCTGCTGGAAGGCACAGGTGATATCGCATCGCCTCATGTGGAATTGATTGATGATGGTATCAATTTATTAGTTGGTGACCTGGCTTTGTCTGTTTCGGAGGACGAGCTAAATAGCCAGTGGCCAGCCTGCCTCGATCGAAAACCTCGGGCATTCCGTGTCATTTCGGCTTTCTGGCGGGTAATGGAGGCCGCGGCCAGACAGATGGAGACCGACCTTGTCCTTATTGATGTGGGACCCAACTTAGGCGCGATCAACCGTGCAGCACTTATTTGCGCCCATCACGTCGTTATTCCTCTCGCTCCTGATTTATATTCACTCCAGGGGCTAAAAAATTTAGGTCCGACACTCCGCCGCTGGCGATTGGAATGGGCCGAACGTCGGGATCGAAATCCGGATAAACATCTTTCTATTCCACCGGGTAACATGCAACCCGTAGGTTATGTTATTTTGCAGCATGCTGTCCGGTTTGATCGACCGGTAAAAGCGTACGACCGCTGGATTGCCCGGATTCCAGAGGTTTATCGAGAGGCAGTATTAGAAAAACATGAAAAGGCAACAACAAGCACGGTGGACCAGGATCCTTACTGCCTGGCCACGCTTAAGCACTATCGCAGCTTAATGCCCCTGGCTCAAGAGGCGCGCAAGCCCATGTTTAAGCTTACCCCGGCAGATGGTGCCATTGGTGGGCATGTATCCGCGGTGCAAGGTTGCTATAAAGATTTCCGCGATCTGGCGTATCGAATTGCTGAAAAATGCAATATCAGCATTCCCCAATTCATTACCTAAATCAGGTATGTTTATTTAGGCAAAAATAAAAAAATGACCGGTTAGAATTCAACAATTAGAAGGATTAAAGCTGCCAACATTTTGGCAGAGACATGATAGAACAGACCGTTTACACTTCTGACTTTTGATGCGTTTTGAATGTTTGTTCTTTCGTTAATCCACGCAAATAATGCATCGATAGGCTGTCTTATAGATGAATGGATCGAATTTGCTGCTCTTTGGAAAAGCAGAAGCTGCTTTTGTCCCTTTTTCTTTTTGATTGGCGTTTTTAGTTGGATGGCTTTGGTTTCGAAGAGTTCTAACTGGAAATGTTGATCGATGTAAGCTTTATCGCC
>WGED01000540.1 GCA_015492915.1 Cyclobacteriaceae bacterium | reverse complement strand
TTTCTATTCCGAGCTTAAACTACTTCAAAATCAGGCACTTCGTTCACGTTTGATGCGTCACCTTAAAAGTGCATTATGCCTCCTCATCAAACGTGCTGATTTTCTTCCCGCCCTGGCGGGACAAGTTGTATTTTTAACCTCTCATTACGAAATCCTGGTGAGAATTTTGGGTTAAATATTTTTGACGTTTGATCTTTTCATTTGATTAAGGGCCGATGTCGTTGCCGGGATGGGGCAGGAGCGACCTGGCGAATAAATTCCTTTAATTTATGCCCGGAAAAAGGCAGGATATCCTGAATTTGATAAATAGCCGATTGACTTTCAGTCTGTTAGAGGATTATCCAAAGTAATAGTCAATATTCTTTCATTTAAGCTTTTGATTGACACCTTTTTATGAGTCCTGAATGAAATTTACGATTCAATCGATGTAATATTCTGCCGGCATATTCCATTCGGTAATTGCTATTGTTTTTAGGTATATTTGATTTCTTGCTAAAAAAATTAGTCAGCTTGTACACCGTCATCGACATCGAGACCACCGGAGGACAGGCCCGTTCGCACAGGGTTGTCGAGATTGCCATCGTTACCCTCGATGAGGCCAGGATCATCGATAGCTGGTTCACGCTGATCAATCCGGGCAAATTTATATCGCCTTTTATCACGTCACTAACAGGCATCACCAACGAGACGGTTGCAGATGCTCCGACCTTCGAAGAGGTGGCGGATGTCATTTTGGAAAGGACCGAAGGAAAAATATTTGTTGCACATAATGTCAATTTTGATTACGGCTTTGTAAAAAATGAATTTCATGACCTTGGAATAAAATTCGAAAGAAAAAAATTGTGCACGGTCAGGCTGTCTCGAAAAATCTTCCCCGGTTTTGCTTCGTACAACCTCGGCGCACTCACTTCCAATCTCGGCATTGTGATTGATCACAGGCATCGGGCTCTCGGCGATGCCATGGCTACTGCGAGGGTACTCGAGTTGCTGATCAGGAATGATAAAAAAGGCTTTATCAGCCATTCGCTGAAAAGGAACTCGAAAGAAGCTATCCTCCCGCCAAATCTCGACAAACGGGTCTATGAGGATTTGCCGGAAAAACCGGGAGTCTATTATTTTCATAATGCGCGGGGCAAGGTTGTGTATGTGGGAAAGGCGAAGAATATTAAAAGCCGTATTGCCGGACATTTTACAGGTGAAACGCCAAAATGCAAACGCCTGTTTCACCAGAACATACACGATATCAGTTATGAACTCACGGGTAATGAGCTCATAGCCCTGCTGGAAGAATCGCGCGAGATCAGGCGGCTGTGGCCCGAGTACAACAGAACTCAGAAAATAACGACCAAAAACCATGGCGTTTATCTGTACCGTGACCGCAACGGCTACGACCGTTTTGCTATTGCGAAAACCCTGCAGGGCGCAAAGCCCGTGGCTTCCTTTCGCACCTTCAACGAATGCCGCAATTATCTTTACGACCTTGTCAAGGAGCATCATTTGTGTGCCAAACTGAGCGGATTGCAGAAGTCGCCCGGCGCCTGTTTCGATCATAAGCTGGGGCTGTGTGATGGCGCCTGTGCTGGAGAAGTTCCTGCAGAGGCGTACAATGAAAGGGTGCATCAGGCGCTGGAGACACTCCACGAGGAAAAGAAGACCATGGCTATTGTCGGCCATGGGCGAAACGGAGATGAGCGTTCGGTGGTGCTTGTGGAAGACGGCGCCTACCTTGGCCATGGATTTGTCGAGGCGGATTTTGCCCCGCGGACGGTTGATGATATCAAGGAACGTATCCACGCCTATCCCGATAACCAGGACATCCAGAAGATCATAAACGGTTATCTGAAACAGTCAAATGGTGATCAGATCATCTATTTCTGATAGGGTGCCATGGCTTGAGAAAATGATTGTTTTTCCATGAAAACGCCGCGGCGGGCCTTACAGCATCTTTCTGAACAGGCGAACAACAGAACAGTTGAACATCCGAATATTTGAACCGGCGAAAGGAAATGCCGTACCGAACACTCTCATTCGCGCATTCGCGGCATGGCATGAGATAAAAATCACAAATGAAAAATTAAACCCAAAATTCTCAATCACCTTTCTTTTCCGAGCTTAAATTACTTCAAAATCAGGCACTTCGTTCACGTTTGACTCGTCACCATAATAGTACATTATGCCTCCTCATCAAACGTGCTGATTTTCTTCCCGCCCTGGCGGGACAAGTTGTACTTTAAC
>WGED01000539.1 GCA_015492915.1 Cyclobacteriaceae bacterium | reverse complement strand
GGCATTACAGAAAAAAGGCATTTTTCTCAAGCCATTCATCATCGGCATCGGTATGGACAAGAAGTTTGAAGATCAGTTCGGCTGCATGGGCTCGTTCTACGATGCGGCCAATATCCATGAATTTCGCAAGGCGCTCAGCAAGGCCGTCCACCAGAGCCTTGGGCAAACGACCGTTTCCGTAGAGTTGCTCGACATCGACGGCCAACCCACCGAAACCAACGTGAATGTGTCCTTCATCAACCATTTCACCCAACAATCGGCCTTTGAGTTTGTGCATTATCGCGACGCTCAGGGACTCCCGGACAGCGTGCAGATTGACCCCGTGCTCACCTACGACCTTGTGGTCAACACCATCCCGCCCGTGCGCAAAAACAGTGTCCCCATTACGGCGGGCAGGCACAATGTCGTGAAAATAAAGGCGCCGCAGGGCTTCCTGAGCATAACCCAACCGGGCCACACCGAATATGCCGACGGCGTGATGGTGATCGTTAAAAAAGCGGGAAATCATGAGATTCTGACGACTTTTCCCTTGCCGGGTAAGGAGAAGCTGCTCGTAGGCAGTTATGATATCGAATGCACCACCCTGCCGCGCAAAGTAATGAAAAATGTAAAAGTGAACCAACGTGAAACCACTGTGCTGAAACTGCCTCAGCCGGGGGTAGTCAATTTCGTAGCGACATCAAAGGGCATCGGTAGCCTGTATGAACTGCTTGACGATGGCAGCCAGCGGTGGATCCATAACCTCGACCCCAAAAAGCTGCGCAACACCGTGGCCATCCAGCCCGGAAAGTACAAAGTCGTCTTCCGCTCCGAAATGGCCAAAGGCAGCAAATTCACGGTCGTCAAAAATTTTGAAGTAAAAGAAGGGAGTTCGTTTATTATCAGGTTTTGAAAAATATCCGGCTTTTATTGGGCGATGAGTTTAGACATAAATAAAGACTTGAGCATTGATTGTTGCGTATTGAGTGTTGAATGTTTTTCTAATTTAAATAAGCAATATTCAATAAGCAATATGCATTGAGCAATGAATCGAGAAATAGATAAAACTTGAGAATTGAGCATTGTGTGTTGAGTATTAAATGTTTGACAGACGTAAATAAGCAACATTCAATAAGCAATATGCATTGAGCAATGAATCTTGAAATAAATAAAACTTGAACATTGTTTGTTGTGTGTTGAATGTTTTCCCGACTCAGAATAAGCAATATGCATTGAGCAATAAGTTTTGATATAAATAAAGACTTGAGCATTGAGTGTAGCGTATTGATTGTTGAGTGTTTTTTTCACTTTGAAACGACAAAGAAATGCTGCTGATTATGATTGATTTTTCACTGTTAATTTTATCAGACATATGAAATTTTTTTCCATTTATAATCTGTGCCTTCTCCTGATTTTGTTTTCGTTTATCCATGGCTGCAAGCCGAAGATCCATGAAGAAAAAGCCATTCTCACCCCGCTCGACATGGTCGATCCGCTCATCGGCACAGCCCCGTCTTCCACTCCCTCCGCGCTGAAGCACAGCACCGGCGAGTCGGAACTGCGCGGTCAGGTGATTCCCGCCGTTGGCCTGCCGAACGGCATGACACAATGGACACCACAGACAAGAGCTACTGAAAAAAAGTGCCTTGCCCCTTATTACTTCGAAGACAAGCTGATACAGGGATTTCGCGCAACACACTGGATGTCAGGCTCCTGCACACAGGATTACGGCAGCGTCACCATAACGCCACAGGCGGGTAAGCTGCGCATCAGCCACGAAGACCGGGCCTCGGGTTTTTACCGCGACGAAGAGATCGCCACGCCCTATTCCTACAGTGTTATACTGAACAAATACAATATCTTCGCCGAGCTGAGCGCGACAAAACGATGCGGCATCATGCGGTTTCAGTTTCACTCCTACAACAAAAAACCTCATATTCTCATAGAACCCAACAGCGACGAAGGCATGGGCTGGGTGAAGATCGACAAGGAGCGCAACATGGTCTATGGCTACAATCCCGTGCATCGCATCTATCAGGGATGGGGCCAATACGCAGGCTTCAAAGGCTACTTCGCCGTAATGTTCTCGCAACCGATCGACTCCTACGGCACGTGGGAAAATGATAAGATCACCTTCGGCAGTGCGGAAGCCCGGGGCGACTCCTCTGCTGTGGGCGCTTTCGTGGGTTTTGAGTTTATCCCCGAACTCATCGTAAAAGTGGGCACCTCCTTCACAAGCATCGAAGGCGCCGTGGCCAACCTCGCCGCGGAGATACCGGATTTCAATGATGAACTCGTAAAAGAAAGGGCAAAAAAGGCATGGGAAAAGGCCATAAATAAGATAAAGGTAGAAGGGGGCACCGGCGAGCAGAAAAGGATGTTCTACACCGCGCTGTACCATGCCTGCCGGTTGCCGCGGGTGTTCAGTGATGCAGACGGCCTGTATCCCGGTTTTGACGGCGATACGCTTATCCGGCAGGTCGCCGGCCATGAATATTATGCCGATTTTTCATTGTGGGACACCTACCGCGCCCTGCACCCGCTGATGACTTTGCTGGATCC
>WGED01000538.1 GCA_015492915.1 Cyclobacteriaceae bacterium | reverse complement strand
GTATTTGATGTGTGGGATCATCATTTTATCCGTATGGCCGTCCACAAAGAGTATATCAAACTGCTCAAAGGGACTTTCCTCATGAGGACTGACCATTTTTAACTGGCCGCTTTCTTCGATCGGCAGGATGTTCTCTTTGAGAAAAGAGGCTTTTTCCCTCGCGTTGGGCTCCACGGCCCATTGCCAGTGACCGGCGTTGCTCCAGTAGGTGGCATTGGGGAAAACAGTCTCGGGGATACGCCTTGCCGCATCTTTCCAGCGTATGCTGCCCCCGCAATGGTCGAAATGCAGGTGGGTCAGGAATACGTCGGTGACGTCGGCAAAATCAAATCCCGCCTGATGCAATGATTTTTTGAGTGACTGGTCGCCGTGAGGGTGAAAATGGCGGTAAAACTTCTCATCCTGCTTGTCCCCGATGCCGTTGTCTATGAGAATCAGGCGATTTCCGTCTTCGATCAGCAGGCAACGCATCGCCCAGGTGCACAGATTGTCCTCATCAGCGGGATTAGTGCGGCTCCAAAGTGATTTGGGTACCACGCCAAACATCGCCCCGCCATCGAGCTTGAAAAGACCGGTATGGATAATGTGTAATTGCATTGTAATTTTTTATTAATATACCTCAATAAAGGATATTACGCAGAGCTACGCCTGGTTTTGGCATAACTTCGCAGAGAAAATCGGAAATAAATTTGTGGATATGTAACAGGTTTTTATCTGTTGATTTCACTGAAAAATGTAATCATGCTTTTACCACGCCCATGCTTCCGAACTTTTCGATGCGCTTTTTGATCCTTTCGGCAGGGTCCATGGGCATCAGTTCGTTGAGTGTTTCCAGAATGGTCTTTTTTATTTCATTGGCCTGCCATTTCAGATCGGTATGTGCCCCGCCCAGCGGCTCCCGGATGATGCCGTCCACCAGTCCGAACCCGGTCATGTCATCAGCGGTGAGTTTGAGGGCCTCGGCAGCCTGTTCTTTGTAGTCCCAGCTTCGCCACAGGATCGATGAGCACGATTCGGGGGAGATCACCGAGTACCAGGTGTTTTCGAGCATAAATACCTTATCGCCTACGCCGATGCCGATGGCGCCGCCCGATGCCCCTTCGCCGATGATGATGCAGACCACCGGCACCTTCAGCACCGACATCTCCTTCAGGTTGCGGGCAATGGCCTCGGCCTGTCCTCTCGCTTCCGCCTCTAGGCCGGGATAAGCCCCCGGCGTATCGATGAGCGTGACGATGGGTTTTTTGAATTTCTCCGCCAACTTAAAGAGTCTCAAAGCTTTGCGGTATCCTTCCGGATTGGCCATGCCGAAGTTGCGCTCCTGACGCTGCTTGGTGTTACGGCCTTTTTGCTGACCCACGAACATGATCGTCTGGCCATCTACCGTGCCGAACCCGCCGATCATGGCTTTGTCATCGCCTACATTTCTGTCTCCGTGCAATTCAACAAAATCCTCCGTGATCTCATAGATATAGTCGAGGGTGTAGGGTCGGTCCTGGTGACGCGATAGTTGGACCCGCTGCCAGCGCGTGAGGTTGCTGTAAGTCTCTTCCTTGAGTTTTTGCAGTTTCTCTTCAAGCGATTTGAGGGCGTCAGACACGTCAACGTTGTTTTGTTGAGCCAGTGATTTCATATCGGCGATCTTGGTTTCGAGCTCAACGATCGGTTTTTCAAAGTCCAAAAGCATTTCTTTTTATAATTTACAAATCAATAGCAAAACTATTAAGATTTGCTGCAATATAAATATATTTTTTGCACTAACAGCCCCCTGAAACTGCTGCCGATTAATTTTAATGAAAATTTCATATAAATTATTCAGATCAAATATTTGCATCGATTCAAAATTGCTTCTACCTTTGCAACGCCTTTTTTTCAGAAGGAAATAAGGAAGATAATTTGGTCTGGTAGTTCAGTTGGTTAGAATGCCTGCCTGTCACGCAGGAGGTCGCGAGTTCGAGTCTCGTCCAGACCGCAAAAAGCCCCGAGGAGTAATCTGAAGGGCTTTTTCGTTTGATAAAGGGTAAACCCTGATATGGTTGGGTTTTTGTGTTTTCAGTCTGAGAAAGATCTTTTGTGTACCGCTTTTCACCATGATCCGGGGTTTTGGAGTAGGATATCCCGAACGATATCAGGATGACTTCCCGTTGTGTCATTCCGAATTTATTTCGGAATCTTGGTGTGGATCAACAAGATACTGAAACCTCCGCCTATAAAAAAGCGGGGCAGGTTGACGGAAAGCTTAAACCCAAAATTCTCAATAACCTTTCTATTCCGAGCTTAAATTACTTCCACCCTCGCGGGTGACAGGCAGGTTTGATCCATCACCATAATAGTGTTAAGTCAAGAATAAAATGATGCTGGGTGTAGTTTGCAACTACACCCTGATATTTCCAAAACGGTTATTATGCGGATTGTAAATCCTTATATCGTTTGCGGAATTTTGATATATGGGTGTAGAATGATTCTACACCCGGCATTCCGGTGTTTTAATTCAAAAACAGTATTTGCGTTAATTTTCATTTGACATAACAATGGTGCATTATGCCTGCCAGGCAGGCCTCCTCATCAAACGTGTTGATTTTCTTCCCGCCCTGGCGGGACAAGTTGTACTTTAACCTCTCATAACGAAATCTTATTGAGAATTTTGGGTTAAAGGAACGACATCCTTTGTGTTATTTATTCGCAATGAGAATTTTAGCGAATTCCGTCAGCTCCTTATCATGGCTTAAGGCACACTCCATCCCGGCTTTTTTCAATGCATTCAGATTTTCGATCGAGGCATCATCCATTTCTCTGCTCGCATCTCCAAGATCCGGGTCTATTCTCAGGTATTGATCAGGCTTTTCCACCGCATTAAATATTTGTTTCAATTGATAATCTACCGTTTCTGCTACCCCTGACATCATAATATCAATCAACGGTTTGACCCATTGCATCAACCCCCAATCTTTGGCATTTTTATAATAATATGGCGTATCCACGTTGCCTGTCCCAATTGACAGGATCACCATATCTTTTGCTGTGGGTTTTGATCTTGTTTCGTCAAAGACAATATTCCGGGCTTCGGAATAACCACAAAGTGTGGGATTGTTTGCAAATACCCCTCCGTCAACCAGGGGGTAGGTGATGTTTGACATTGATTTAATTCGTGCGACTTCAAAATAGGTCGGTGCTGCCGAGGTGGCCCTCGCAACATCTTTCACGAAATAATCGTGGCTTTTCTTTTTCCTGGCATCGTGTTGTGTCAGGAAATGCGCCCTTCGTCTTCTGATATCATAGGAGGTAATCAAACAAGGCTTGATCAACCGGCTTAATTTTAAGCTATTAAAATAATCATTCAGGGCATCTTCCAGTTCGGAGGCAGAATACTTTTCGTCGAGTAATCCGCCACCGCTTAGAATTTTTTGTTTAAGCGAAATATCAAAAATATCATCACCTTTTTCCATATACAATTCGACGGCTTCTTCAGCTGAGAACCTTGGTACAATGGAATTTTCATCCTTCGGGCACAGGTAGATACATGCGAGAATGCCACCAGTGCTGGTCCCAGTGAGAAGGTCAAAATAATCAGCAATTTTCCCTTCAGGATTCTTGTCTAATTTTTGCAGTTTTTTCTCAAGATGGACTAAAATCTGTCCTGGAATGATACCTCTGATACCACCCCCGTCGATGGACAAAATGCGGGTTAATTTAGTGTTTGGCATGATCAGGATACTTTAGAAGGTTTTATTTATTTAGTTTACTTAAGTTTATGAAAATCAATTCATTATGTTAAATATAAATGATGGAAAAAGTGGTAAATCACAGAACTTTCAGGGTATGCAGGTCTACAGAATTCAACCGGAAATGCTCTTCATTCAGAGTTTTGGATTAATAAATCATTCCAACACGTCAACCTGAAATTCATCTGGCTTCGTGGGCTGTTTAGCTTATCAGTTCCGGGTCCTCATCTACGGCCCAGCTATACACCAGGGAGGCGTCGCCGGTAAAATCTTTTTTTCTGTCTATTTCAAATTGCTCTTCGAATTCGGGGCCGAATCTTTCGTATGCGCTCAGAAATCCGAAATCCCTGTCGGGAATACCCGCCAGAATCTTTCCGATCAACGGCAATGCTTTTTTGGTAAGTACAAGCCAGGGGATAGTTGTTGTTCCGACTATATCCGAAACAACACCCAAGGCATCATCACCGATGCCATTAGCAATATCCTCAATTATTTTCCCTAAATTCCTCGTCGATTTTCTGGTATGGCGAAGGTATATATGAACATTCAGATTTCTGTCTTCAGGCAATTCACGACTTAGCACGAAGAGACCTTCCGAACCGATTTCATCTGTATCGAACTGATAGGAATTATCGTGCCGCTTGCTCAGTTTGAAAGGTTCCTGTGGTAAGGTTGTCAGAATCATTTTGTCTCTTTCGGTGGGGTGTTCAGCGAGAATCACGAAATACAGCTTCCATCTTTTCTTAGGTCGATGAATTTGTACTTCATCAATTTCGAGTCTTACTTTGGTCATAGTTTTGTTGTTTTAGTTGAATGATGGATACTTTCTGATAGTTAGAACATTTGGCTATCGGAAAGAAATCGAAATTAAGTTAGAAATTATCAGCTATAAACACAATAAATGAATTTATTAATTCATGTTATTTCCGGAAGTTATGATTTGAGTCTGTCTCTTATACACATCTG
>WGED01000537.1 GCA_015492915.1 Cyclobacteriaceae bacterium | reverse complement strand
TAACTAAATTATCGGAATCCATTGAATCTGAAGGTATTGCAGATACACGAAAGGCTATGAAATTATTTGATTTCTGGAGTGATGATAAAAATACAGATGAGATTATAAAAGTTAATTAAGTGATTTTGATTTGTTGATAGGGTGTACGGCTATTGAGAATAAGCTGATTATGGTAACAGAAAATGTCAAGGAGTTCCGGAGGATTAAAAATATTGAGATTGAAAACCGGGTGAATCGATAGTCAGGAGACACAACTAACAAATGCATTTTAATTTTGCTCCAAAACATCCACATCTACGAATTTCCCAAAGGCGATGAAAAGATCGCCTTTAACGTGTACGAGGTGCAGGGCAAGACCATCCGCAACAGGGAATATCCGCACAAAACGGAGCAGCCCCATCGCCATGATTACTATGAAATTTGTGTGTTTGTGACGGGCGCGGGCACGCACATGATCGATTTTCGCACTTTTCCCATAGGCAACCGCAGTATCCACTTCCTCACGCCCGGACAGGTGCACCTGATATCGCGCGAAGAGGCGTACCATGGATTTTTGATCGTTTTTTCAAGGGAGTTTTATTCGATGGGCGCCGGAGATGAAGACCTGCTGATGACCCTGCCTTTTTTCAATAATAACACGCCTGAGCCCGTGCTCAACCTGGATAATGAGGATTTTGATGAATTGCTCGATATCCTCGGCCATCTGCGCAAGGACCTCGCACGCGATTCGGAGATAAGGGAGGATGTGCTGCGCAGCTATCTGCATATCTTCCTGCTCAAATGCCGTTACTTTTTCAACAGAAATAATTTTGATAAGGAGACGATCAACGATCCCGCTTTTCTGTCGCTGGGCAGGTTCAGGAATATCGTCGAACGGCATTTCAGGGAGATACACATGGTTCGCGACTATGCCGGCATGATGAACATGACACCCGAACACCTCAACAAACTCGTCAAATCGCAGACGGGGCAAAACGCCGGCGAGGTGATCATGAAGCGGATACTGCTCGAAGCCAGACGCCTGCTTACCTATACCGACCTGTCGGCCAAGGAGATAGCCTACAAGCTCAACTATGACGACCCGTCGTATTTTTCGCGCATTTTCCGAAAGAAGACAGGCCTCAGCCCTTCGGAATTCAGAGAGCAAACCCGAAAAAAGTACCAGCATTAATGGCATTAATCCATAGCCCTTCCATGAGTTTCGGGCTATTTTTGATTCATGGCCTTTGCATGTATCTGGAAGAGGGTTTTCATAGAATGAAATCACCCCGGAGGGGTGACAGATTATAGCCCGGGGTGTCAACCACGGGTGATGTAAGTTTGTTATTGAGGTTTTGGCGAAATTTTTGGCATAGATTGAGGGATACGGAAACCGGCAAAAATTATGACAAAACCGGGAGTAAGACTTAATTGAAAACCTGTTTGCCGATGCATGAGAAAAGGGGTATTTTTAATGGATTCTACCAATAAGCCGATATGCTGAAAATCAACAATACGATAACACCCCGCGACCTGCAGCATAAACTGTCCCGCTTCTGGGAGCTGTCGGGGCAAAAAATCGACCTCATCAGAAAGGAATACGACCACAAACAGGGCTCGCCCGTATTCACCGTCAGGGGCAAATACACCACCCGCGGATGGACCGAATGGACGCAGGGCTTTGAGTTCGGCTCAGCCATACTGCAGTTCGATGCCACGGACGAACGGGAATTCCTCGATTACGGCATTGAGCAGACCAAAGCGCATATGGCCACGCACGTCAGCCACACCGGTGTGCATGATCACGGATTCAACAACATCAGCACTTACGGCAACCTGCTGAGACTGATGAGGGAGGGCAGGATTACCGAAGGAGAATGGGAAAAGCATTATTATCAGATCGTCCTGAAGATATCGGGCGCCGTGCAGGCTTCGCGATGGACTGATTCGGCAGACGGCGGTTTCATTTATTCCTTCAACGGGCCGCATTCGCTCTTTGTCGATACGGTGCGCTCGTGCCGCATCCTGATGCTGAGCCATGCCCTCGGCCACGCATTGCACGGGGAGAACGACAAAAAGATCAATCTGCTTGAAAGGGCGATCACCCATTTGAAGACTACCGCGAAGTACAATATTTACTATGGCGAAGGCCGTGATACATATGACGAATGGGGCCGCACGGCGCACGAGTGTATCTTCAACACCAACGACGGCAATTTCCGCAGTCCCAACGCGCAACAGGGCTTTTCAGGATTCACCACATGGACACGCGGACTGGCGTGGGCAATGCTCGGCTATGCGGAGGAGCTTGAGTTTATCAAGACACTGAGTGACAATGAGTTGGAGCCTTATAGCGAAAGGCAGGAGATCGAAGCGATATTGCTGAAAGCAGCCCGGGCCACCTGTGATTTTTATATCAAAAATACACCGTCCGACGGCATTCCCTATTGGGATACGGGCGCGCCGTTGCTATGGAAATTGGGCGATTTTCTCGAAAAACCCGCCGACCCCTTCAATGACCACGAGCCTGTTGACAGTTCTGCCGCGGCCATCGGCGCGCAGGGGTTACTGAGGCTGGGGCATTATCTCAGGAAGCGTGACGGGGAGGCAGCGGAAAAGTATTTTCAGGCGGGGCTCACCGTGCTGGATACATTGTTGGACAACCCGTATCTGAGCGGCGATGCCGGGCATCAGGGGCTGATACTGCATTCTGTTTATCACCGTCCGAATGGCTGGGATTATGTGCCCGGGGGGTCAAAGATTCCTAATGGCGAATCGAGCATGTGGGGCGACTACCACGCCCGCGAGCTGGCGCTGTACGTGCAGAGGCTTATCGACGACGGGCCCTATTACACATTTTTCAACTGCGTAAAATGACCTTTTTCTCATGAGTGAGCCCGTCAAAGATCCTTCCCGATTGTGCGTGCATACTATCACCACGAAGCCCTGGCCCATTGAAAAGGCAGCGGAAGAATACGAGCGCGCCGGGGTGAAGGGTATCTCCGTCTGGCGTGATACGCTGGAGGGCCGCGACATACGACAGACGGGAGAATTGCTAAAAAGTCATGGGCTGGAGATCGTGTCGCTGGTGCGCGCGGGATTTTTTCCTGCAAAGGATGCATCGGGAAGAAGAGAGGCCATTGCGGACAACCTGAAAGCCATCGAAGAAGCTGCAACACTTGGCGCGCCCATGGTCGTGCTCGTGTGTGGCGCCGAGCCGTCCGTGTCGCTGGAGGCGTCGCGGACTATGATCAGGAACGGTATCGAGGCGATATTGCCTGAGGCGGAGCAGGCAAGGGTGAAACTGGCCGTCGAGCCATTGCACCCCATGTACGCCGACACACGCTCTGCGATCAATACCATGGAGCAGGCCAATGACATGGCGGAGCATTTCGATTCGTCATGGGTGGGGGTGGTGGTGGATGTCTATCACCTGTGGTGGGACCCGCACCTTGAGCGGGATATCATGCGCTGTGGGGCGCACGGCAACTTGTTCGCTTTCCACATTTGCGACTGGCTCAGCCCTACTACCGACATGC
>WGED01000536.1 GCA_015492915.1 Cyclobacteriaceae bacterium | reverse complement strand
CATATCAGCCGGAGCAATAAATAATGCTCCATGAAGAATGAACTATTTTAACACTCAACATTGACGACATGCCAAAGCTGAATATCGGTTTTATCGGTGCGGGCGGCATCGCCAGGGCACATGCCTATTCGCTCAACGCGCTCAGGTTTTACTATGACGACAGTCCGGAAATCATCCTGCATTCGGTAACTTCCGCAAGAGAAGAGTCGAGGCAGAGATTTGCCGAAAAATATGGTTTTCACATGGCCGAAGACCTCAAAGCATTTTTTGCCAATGACGCTCTGGATGCCGTCTTCATCCTCGGTCCCAATGACGTGCATTACGAACACCTCCTTATCGCGCTGCAAATGCCCAATGTGAAGTACATCTATCTCGAAAAACCTGTCTGCGCCTCTAAATCGGAGGAGAGACAAATGAAATCAATACATGAAAATCTTAAGAAAGATATCCGTATTCAGGTTGGTTTTCAATATGTACTGGCAGCTTCGGTGCGCCAGGCGCTAACCCTCTGGCATTCGGATGCACTCGGCAAGCCCCTGCATTTTGATATTAAATACTACCATGCGGATTATCTCCAAAAATCATACAGGGATAAGCGCCGGACACGGCTTACGCCTGCCCCGGGTGGTGGCGCGATGGCCGATCTCGGTTCCCATGCCGTCAGTCTGGCCATGGCTTTTTTCGGTGAAAACCTGAGAATCATCAATGCCCTGCAGGCGGGTCATTTCAAAGATGTCCCCCCTGATTCGGATCTGTTCAGCTCGATTGCACTGATCGATGAAAAGACCAAAGCCGTAGGCAATCTTTCGGCCAGCCGTATCAGCCCGGGCACAGGCGATACACTCTCATTCGAACTTTTTGCTGAAAACGGTGCGCTACGCTTCAGCCTGGCTCAATTGGAATATTTTGATTATTTCCTTGAAAAGGACGGGAAATGGATCAGGCAACCGGTCTGTAGTGATTTCAGGCCGCACTCCGGCTTTCCGTCGGTACATGTGCCTCCCGGCTGGCTGCGCTCCATGATCCACGCGCATTATGTTTTTCTTACAGGCCATGACAAACAGGCCTTTATCCCAGATCTGAAACACGGCCTGGCCGTACAACGCATCGTACGTGAAACAGCTACGCATCTGGCGGTGTTCAGGGATGAAACGGACTAAGAAAATGGCCCGATTTTCATAGAAAAATGCCAGGGAACAGGGTCATTTTGCTAACTGAAAATACGGAAAGAAACTGAAATTCATATAGGTTGAAATGCTTGATACTGTCGATGAATTCAACAAGGACTACGGGGCGAAGTAAAATGGTAAACACAATCCCAAACAATGAGCCGAAGAGATGTGCATCATGATTCACATGATCAGCTCTTCGTTTGCCTGAATAATATGAGTATATCAGGTATACTGCTCCGAGAATAAACGCCGGAATGCAGATGGCAAAATAGATGCAGATCGATGAGGTAGGTCTGTAAAGAATTGATGCAAATAATATGGAAGCTACTCCGCCGGAAGCACCGAGCGAATTGTAATAAGAAGAATTTCTGTATTTATAATACGTTTTGATGTTCGACACCACTATGCCGCCGAGGTAAGTGATCAGGTAAAATAATACACCCGAAAAACCGAACAGATCATTGTCTTTGTATATCCGCTCTATGACGCCGCCGAAAAAATACAGTGCAATCATGTTGAACAGCAAATGCATGGAATTGCTGTGTATAAAACCGGATGTGAGAAATCGATGATATTGCCGTGCGTGATATACAGCGAATGGGTTGAACATCCAGTTGTTCTGGATTCGGGGATTGCGCCAACCGTAAATGCTGGCCCCAACCGTGACCAGGATCAATATAAGGGTTACATTTTCAAACATTTCAGTTACCTCTGACGATCCATCAGCTTTTGTGTTAACTCACGCAAAGGAATCTTTTTTTCTTCCGGCAGATCCAACGAATCAAAAATAGTTTTAGCTTTTGAAAAATAACTATTCATTTTGAATTCACACAAATATTTAACGCCCAAATTGTCATAAATTTTCATGACGGCGCTGACTTTTTCTTTATTATCAAATTCCCTTACATCCAGCCATTTGTTGAGTTCTCTCAGTTCCGCTCCTTCAGCCTTCTCGAGCGCTTTGATCAACAGCCATGTTTTTTTATTTGCAATAATATCTCCCCCGCTCCGCTTGCCGAATTTTTCCGAATCTCCATACACATCGAGCAGGTCGTCCTTGAGTTGAAACCCAAGACCGATATTGATACCGAAATCATACAAAGCGGAAGAAGTAGCTTCATCTGCACCTCCGACGACCGCCCCGATTTCAATGGCGGTAGCCAAAAGCACTGCCGTTTTCAATCTTATCATTTCAAGGTAATCCTCCTCTGCAATGCGCTGTTCCGTTTCATAATTCATGTCATATTGCTGACCCTCGCAAACTTCTGCAGCACACTTGTTGAACTTTTGCAAGACTGTCCTCAGATATTTATCATTGGTTTTAGCAAAAAGTTCATAGGCCCTTACCAGCATTACGTCGCCTGATAAAATGGCAATATTTTCATTCCATTTGGTATGTACGGTGGCCTGCCCCCGGCGTAGCGGAGCCTTATCCATAATGTCGTCATGCAGCAGAGTAAAGTTGTGAAAAACTTCAATACCCAGGGCAGGAAAAAGTGCCTTTTCGTAATCCGCATCAAACATCTCACAGCTCATGAGCGTGAGCACGGGCCGGATGCGCTTACCGCCCAGAGACAACACATACCTGATGGGCTCATAAAGCTCAGCGGGTTCACCGCCAAAGGGATAAGCGCGCAGGGCATCTTCAATAAGACCGAAATATTTTTCCAAAATATTCTGAAGTTTCCAGGGTAAAAAAATCTTTGTAGGTCGTCTGCGCAAACTAGCATCAAAGGTATGAAAAAAGTCTGTCAGTTCATCGTCATCCTAACTAAAATACAGCGGGTTGCAGGCAATAATTCCGGTTGAACTTTTGTCAACCGATCATGTGTACCCCACTAGCCCTTCCATACATTTATCATGAAAAAATAGTCCATTTCTCATGGTTCAAACTGAGTGGATACAGGCAAACGGTTAAGCGCCGGCTGAATAAAAGTATGATTTTTCGTTTGCGTATGTTTTCATGGTTTTTAACCAATATTTTTGTCGATATTGTTATAATTTCAGGCTTTTAATTGCAGAGGTTTTATGTCATAAATTTTCTGATCAGAATTTTATAATAATGTCAAGCGATTTTTCTCAGGAGAATAAATTTTTTAACAGGTTCCATCTGAACAGAACAGGGAGGTTGCTGCTCATCATGCTTTTGACCGGGCTGGTCACATGGTTCCTGTTTTACCTTGTTATAAATTACAATCAGCGCAATCGCGACAACCGCATTATTTATTTGTCCGAACTCAAGGCATCGCTTAAAGATCACAACAATCATCTGCTCGTTGAGGCCCAGAATTCCTTTAACTATGGCATGCTCTATAATCTGGTGCGACGGGAAACAGACAGGATACAGGCCATTTATTCATTAAAAAACACAAAAAGGCTCACTGATGCCTATAAAAAAGACCTCTTGTCTTACACTGATGATCAAAATCTGATCCAGGAATTTGACGGACTCAATGAACTGTTGTCGGAATTTGATCGTCGCATTGCAGAGTCAGTCAATCTTGACGGGAAAGCGGCTGAATTGCTGAAAGCCAACCAGCCTGAAGGAGACACTACCAGCCAGTTTCTGTTTGATCCGGAAACCGTGAAATTGCAGGAATCGGATGCAAAAGATCTGGAGATGTTACTTAATAAAATCCGCACCCGTCTTTTCAACCTGGATAGCCTTTCAACAGGTCTTATCGATCAGGAGATCAGCACTTTAATGGAACGGAAACAATTTGACTGGTATGTATTATTTGGAGCGGTATTTACATTGGTTTTCGGAATCATTGTATATTTTCTTAATAATCATCTCAAAGATTTGGAACACAGATTTTTTGATGTGCTGGGCAGCGTGGCCAAAGGAGAAAAGCCGGATGTGGACGTTGAGCATAAAGTTGAGTTTGCTTCCATCCTGAAAGCCAGCCGTGATATTGTCGGATACATGGAAGATGCGAGTCATTTTGCCCGCGAAATCGGCGATGGTCATTTTGATTACGAATTTGAACCTAAGAGTGAAAAAGATGCACTGGGCAATTCCCTGATAGAAATGCGGGACCGCTTGCAGGAGGTGGCACGGGAAGACAAGATCAGAAACTGGATAAATGAGGGCCAGGCGAGATTTGGCGAGATCCTCAGGCAGTATAACAACGACCTTGACAAGCTCGGTGAGCAGATCATTACCAATATGGTCGAATACCTGGGCGCCAATCAGGGGGCGCTTTTTGTGGCCAAAGGTGAAGAGGGCGAAGAGCATCTCGAACTGCTCTCGGCCTATGCTTATAAAAGGAAAAAATTCATTGAGAAAAGGATAGATATCGGTGAGGGGCTGGCCGGACAAGCTTATGTTGAAGGGAAAACCATTTTCCTAAAAGACATCAAAACGGATCATTATGACATTGCCACAGGACTCGGTGAGTCGAAACCCACGAGCCTGATCATCGTGCCGCTGAAGGAGGAGGAAAAAATCGAAGGTATCATTGAAATCGCTTCATTGCATGAGTTACTGCCTCATCAAATCAAATTCGTGGAAACTATCGGTCACAGCATCGCCTCATCGCTCAGTTCGGGCAAGGTGAATGAAGAGATCAGAAAACTGCTGGAGGAGACCCAGGAACGCGAGGAAGAGATGAAAGCCCAGGAAGAGGAACTGAGACAAAATATGGAAGAACTTGCTGCCACACAGGAGCAAATGGAACGCCGAAACAAAGAGCTTGAGGAAATACAGAAAAAATTTGATGAAGAGCGCATTTTATTAAAAGCCATCCTTCAGAGTGATTTTGACAGAATTTATTTTAAGGATAAAAGCAGTAAGTTTATCCGCGTCAGCCGTTCGATGGTCGAGCTGTTCGGGGCCAAAGACGAGTCGGAGATCATCGGCAAATCAGATTTCGATTTCGGTTTTGAAGCGCATGCAAAAAAAGCTTATGAGGATGAGCAGAATATTATCAGATCAGGCAAACCACTCAGAGATATTATTGAAAAGGAAGAATGGGACGACGGACACATTACATGGGTTTCAACTACGAAAAATCCGCTCTATGACCTCGATGGAAATATTATCGGTACTTTTGGCATATCTCGTGATATTACCAAAAGCAAGCAGGCAGAACTCGAAAAGATCAAAAGCAGGAACTGGCTGACTAATTATTTCAGATATAAACCCGAAGGTTATGTAGTGCTCGATCAGGAAGGTAATGTTCAGTTTGTGACGCAACGCATCCTTGATAACGTTGGAAGGAAAGCAAGGCCGGGTTTGAAATTTGAAGACCTTTTCGAGGAGAAGACATTCGGTGAATTTCTTATTGAGATATATTTTGACTCCACACGCGACCGGGAATTTGAAATTGAACTATCACCGAAGGGCAGTCATGGTAAAACAATTAAATTCATTGCAGTGACTGAGAGAATGGAGAATGAAGACCGGACGGTTAACATTTTCCTCATTGAAAAATAATGTTTGTGTATAAATCAGATTAAACCGCCATCCTATGAAATTTTGGCCATTTTTAGTACTTATTGTGGCGCTTACCGTGTCGTGCAGAGGTAAGCTCGAACGGGCTGATATTATATTCACCAATGGGCTGATTTACACCCTTGATCCCCAAAACAATATTGTGGAAGCAGTTGCCGTAAAAGACGGCAAAATACTGGCAACAGGCTTTGGAGAGGAAATCAGCAAATTTGTCGGGGATGGAACCAAAACCATTGACCTTCAGGGCCATATGATGACGCCGGGCTTTATCGAGGGGCATGCGCACTTTATGGGCATCGGCTATGCGAAGATCAACCTTGATCTCACGGGTATCAGCAGCTATGAGGAGCTGGTAGAAAAAGTAAGACAAAAAGTAGCAGAATCGCCGAAGGGGGCCTGGATCCTCGGCCGTGGCTGGCACCAGAACAAATGGGACAGCATCACGGCGCCGGTGGTCAAAGGCTTTCCCGTCCATGACCTGCTCAGCAGCGTGTCGCCCGACAATCCTGTGTGGCTGCGGCATGCCAGCGGACACGCAGGCCTGGCCAATGCCAGAGCGATGGAAATAGCGGGAATAAAAAACGGTGATACCTATGGCGAAGGGGGAGAGATCATCAAGGACGAAAAAGGCAATCCTACGGGTATCTTCAACGAATCGGCGCAGTGGCTTATCGAGAAGTATGTGCCGCAAGCAGATGAGCAGCGTGCGCAGGAGGCTTTCGAAAAAGCCATGGCGGAATGCCTCGCTAATGGCATCACCGGCTTTTGCGATGCGGGGGCCGGACAACGCACCAT
>WGED01000535.1 GCA_015492915.1 Cyclobacteriaceae bacterium | reverse complement strand
CTCATGTCTACTTTGGAGCGATAACTGATTCCGATGTCAATTTTATCGGAGGGTGCCCACATAAGGCCAATGTTGAATCCGAATGCGGTTTTGGCTTTTCCGTCAAGTGTTACCGAACCTTCACCGTCTGCTCCGTCGATGAGTATGGATTTCTGTAAGAACACACTGCCAAGTGAGACGTCCAGACCGGCGCCGATGGACAGATTATCCGTAATCCTGAATGAAACGGTTGGCTGAATCTGTATCGCGCGGAGCTCGATTTCATTTAACAAGTCCCTGCCGGCCCAGGTATTGCCCCAATTGACGCCGGAGCCAAAAGGAGTAAAGGCACCGAGTCCGAATTTGAACCTGCTGTCATTCGGTCCCCAAACGGCAAAGAAATGGAACGGTGTGCCCATGGGATTGTCGCTTTGAGCGGTGTAATTACTGTATTCGGTTTGAGAATCCCAATAAGTAGTATTGGAAAAAATTGGATTGATACCGATCATCACACTGTTGTGATCCATCAACCCCATGCCTCCGGGATTAAAAAATAGACTGGAAGCGTCGCTATACATCGCTACACCGAGGTTTCCCATGCCTGTAGCGCGATTTCCCTGCAGCACTACCTGGTATCCGGAACCATAAGTGGTAGTACCGATAAGGGTGAGTAATGATAAAATTGTGAGTAATTTTTTCATAACATTCATATCATGGTTTTATTAACATTTATTTAGGGTTATTCAGGTCATAATTTATTCATAATTATCAATAAGCAGTAGAGCTCATGGTTTTCTTGCCAAATTAAGGTCATTTATCACTTAATACCTCAATTTAGTGCCGTAATATATAAAAATTTTCATATTCCTATTGTCTCTTAAGTTGCAATTCGGGTAATGGATTTATACTGGCGTCCTCTTTTGGCTTTATATGGTCCATAGCGTATTCTGCCAGTGCGGTAATGGTCAGGCTGGGGTTGACCCCCAGATTACACGGTATAACAGAACCGTCTAAAATATACATATTTTCATAACCGTGAACCAGAAAATACTCATTGACCACACCGGTCTCTTTCGTCTTACCCAACGGGCAACCGCCGAGAATATGTGCCGTCATGGGCATATCGAGCAATATCTCCGGCCAGGTATTGTTGGCTATGCCGTTTACTTTTTTGGCATATCGCGTCATCACTTCCTGGCCAATAGGTATAAAAGCGGGTACTTTGATATGCAGATCGTTCTTTATTGATATTCCGGCTCCAAAAAGGCCTTTTTTCCATATCATTCTCATAGAGTTGTCCAGCGACTGCATCACGAGGAAGATGATGGATTTCTTGCCCCAGTTTCTGAAAGAAAAAGTGGTTTTGATAAAATCTATCGGATGAGTGACTGCAGCCACAATCCATTTCATAAAGCGTACCAAGCCTTTGCCTTCGCCGACTGCCAGCGTGGCCAGCCTTCCCATGGCACCCGAACTGTCGTTATATTTGACAATCTCAATATGAGTATGGTCATCGGGATTGAAGAAGGAGGATATGGCGATGCCGTGGTTCAGCTTTCTGTCGGCATGGCTCACACCACAAAGTGATTCGGAATTGGTGCGTATATTCTCACCGAGCCTGTCCGACAAACCGGGCATAGTCTTGTATTTATACTTTTGCCTGAGCAGCAAATCCATGGTGCCAAGAACACCGCCGCTCACCACGAGACCCGAGGAGTAAAAGGTTTTTTTATTTTTACCAAACCATGATGTACTACTTTGGGCGTCTATGATATATTGGCCGTTTTCGTGCCTGATCTTTGTCACGAGGGTCGAATCCAACACTTTGGCGCCGTAATATTCGGCAAAATAGAGGTAATTCTTGTCCAGTGTATTTTTCGCATTGTACCGGCAGCCGACCATACAGCCCGCACATTCATGGCAGCCTGACCGCAGTGGTCCTTTACCATTAAAATAAGGATCGACTTCCACATCAGGATCGCCGAAATACACTCCGACATTCACGCCTGAAAAAGACTGCTCTTTTCCCATATCACGGGCAACTTCTTTGAGCACGAGGTCTTCTTCATGAAAATCGGTAATTTCTCTGGTACCAAGCATGTGGCGGGCCAGATCGTAGTAGGGAGTAAGCTCCTTTTTCCAGTCCCGGAAGTCAGACCAGACCGGATTATCAAAAAATGCATCCGGAGGGAACATGTGGGTATTGCCATACACGATGGAGCCGCCGCCGACGCCCACACCACTCAGTATAGTTACCTGCCGGAAGAACGAAACTTTTTGAAAACCGAACCATTTCAGTTTTGGCAGCCATAAAAATTTGTGCAGTGACCAGTCGGATTTCGGAAAGTCCTCTGTCCCATAGCGTTTGCCTTTTTCAATAACCAGTACGGAATATCCTTTTTCGGCAAGCCGCATGGCTGAAACACTGCCCCCAAAACCCGATCCGATAACGATGTAGTCAAAAAAATTATCCATTTGAGGCTGATATAGTTTGTTTTGCCAAAGTAAAATTTTATCTTTTTACAATTGTGTTTAAATTAAACATTAGTGCTGTAATTATCAATTTAATGACTTTTTGGTTTGATTGTTAGAGATTTTCAATTTATCAGCCTTTAGTCGGGCGCTTAATTACAGATTTTAAATCCACACTCAATATTTATGAATAAGACGGAACAAAACAAGCGGTCGAAAGATCATTGGTACACCGACCTTTCTGAAGAGGCGGCAAATAATAAAAAAATTATTCATGAATATTTTAACATTAAATTCACCAGAGAGATTGTACGGAAGGTGGTTAAGTTTCTTTTTGAATATTATTTCAGGCCTAGGTTCATAGGCTTTGATAATTATCCGAAGAGAAACAATCCTGACGTACCACTGATATTTGCGAGCAATCATTCGGGCATGGCATTTCCCTGGGATGGTATCGTACTCGCTTCAGGTGTGTACGATATGTTTGATTACGGCCCGGATTGTTTCAGGCCGCTGGCCTCGCCGATGCTCTCCGAATCACCGATTATGAATCCGTATATGTATGAAAATCTGTGGAAAATAGTTGGTTCGGTTGATGCCTCGTTTCTGAATTTTGAGACGATGATGCAGCAGAATGATTTTAACCTTCTTATCTATCCCGAGGGTGTGCCGGGAATAGGGAAGGGATTTAATCATCGTTATCAGCTTCAGCGTTTCTCATCTTCTTTCATCACAATGTCGATCAAGTATAAAACGGATATAGTACCTATACTTACGGTTAATGGAGAATACATCAATCCGTATGCTTACCGGTCGGATTTTCTCAACAAACTCGTAAATAAAGTTGGAATACCTTTTTTCCCGTTAGGACCTGTGTCATTGCTCATTCCATTTCAGGCATGGATATTTTATATGGGTTTTCCGGCAAAATTAACTTATGTACTCGGTGAGCGGATCAAGCCGTATGAGATGACAGACAAACCGATAGAAAAACTTTCATACGATGAGTTGGTTGAAATAAAGGAGAAAGTGCGAACGAATATGCAGGTCCAGCTCAATAAGGCGGTGGAAAAATATGGCAAAAAACCATATCATATGAAGGAGTTTTTCTCAATAAACATCAGGAATCTCGGTAAGATACCGTATTCGATGCCGTTTGGCTGGCCGTTGCTGTTTGAGCATTTCAACAGAATGTGGAAGAAGAATCAGATAGACAAACCCTTTAAGCTGGGGTTTTTGTCATCATTGCGTATTATATTTAAATCGCCACAATTATTATTTTTTTATATCCCGGTTTTGGGTTGGATACCGTTATTGATCAAAGGGTTGCGCATGAAAAAATGACAATTTTTTGTGAGGAAAGTAAAGCAGAGGACAATGGCATCATTCAAGCATGATTTTCTGAAAGGAGTGCTCAACACATTGAGCCTGCCCATGTACTGGAAATTACCGCCGGTTAATCATTTGAGAAGTATACTGGAGACGACGACAATGTTTGCCACATTGCCGTGGGGTGTTCATTTTGAAAAAAAGAAATTTGAATTGTTCAATGCCGAATGCCTTACCCCGGATAACGTGATCGACAACAGGGTTATGCTATATTTTCATGGTGGTGGGTATGTGATCGGTTCACCTCATACTCATCGTGCGCTGGCAGGCAAGATAACCAAAGGTATCAGTGCCAAAGGTCTTGTGATTGATTATCGCAAGGCGCCGGAGAGCCCGTTTCCCGCCGCGCTCGACGACGCATTCGCAGCCTATAAATATTTGCTCGGCAAAGGATATGATTCGAAAGAAATAGTAATCGTGGGGGATTCGGCAGGAGGAGGGCTTGCCATTGCCCTGCAGTATGAGCTTAAAAATAAAAATATGCCATTGCCACTTTGCTCGGTGCTCATGTCGCCCTATCTCGACCTTACAGGTACCGGCAAATCCATTGAGCATAATGCCAGGAATGACCGTTTCCTCGATGTGTTTGAGATGAGAAAATGGGCAAAAATGTACGCCGCCGAGCATGATATGTCCGATCCCCTCATCTCACCATTGTACGGCGATATGAGTGGTTTGCCACCAATACTCATTCAGGTAAGTCAGAGTGAAGTACTTTATAATGATTCAACCCGGTTTGCAAAAAAGGCCAAAGAAATGGGTGTGAAAGTGACCTTGCAAAAATGGAAAGGCCTGATCCACTGGTGGCACCTGTTTGGCGGCATGCCGGAGTCGCAGGAAGCCATTGATAAAATTATCAAATTTATCAACAGGCAATATGAGGCAAGCAATAAATAATGTCTGTTGATGTATTAAATTTCCTTTCTTCCGGTGTATGTGATTAGCTTCAGGCGGTTTCAAATCCTGCAGTGAAAAAATGGCCGGAAAGTCATGAAAATAATGCTATTTTTCATGCTCATTATCACCGGATTATCGCTTGGTAATATCTTATTTATTTTTCGCCAATACTGAATCATTTATGTGTAAAATTCGTTGAACAAGTGTAACTTTATGAGGAAATATTTTTTTAGAAATTAAT
>WGED01000534.1 GCA_015492915.1 Cyclobacteriaceae bacterium | reverse complement strand
AAAATATACCGCTGCACTAAAAAGTATCATCGAAAGAGAAAACCTGTTTTATAAATACCTGATTACCGTTTTATATCACAACGACTTAAAATCACTGGATTCTCTTTCTTCAGAAATTCAGGAAATAATCAAACCCTGTGTAGAATTAATCCCCATTAACAAAGAAATGGATGCAGAGGAAGCCGAAGACCCTCCCGAGGTTAATGTGGATGATGTAATGGATGAATTATTATCCGATGATGAGCCAAAAATTGAAAGTGATCCTGCTCTCGATTTAAGTGAATCCATTGACGATACAGTCATTACAGAAAATGAACCCGTAATTGAAACAACGCTGGAAACGGATGAAATTGCAGAAATTCCCAGTGACCTGTTAAACAGCTCTGATTTACCAATTGAAAATGAAATAGAAGCAAAAGACAGCACCGAAGAAAACACGTTTGAAGACAGCAACAACCCCAATGAAAGTCATCAGGAAAAATAACTGTGTAAATTTTGACCAAAATGAAGCTTTGGAACTTAAAAAACAAGTACATCCTGATTGTGGATGATTTTGCTGGCATGCGTACAATGTTACGCAACATGCTCTCCCCTTATCGTCCGGAACATATTTCGGAGGCCAACTCAGGAGAAGAGGCATTGAGAGCTATTCAGGAGCATGATTTTGACATCATTCTTTGTGATTATAATCTTGGCCCGGGAAAAGACGGGCAGCAAATATTGGAGGAAATCAAAGAGCGGGAACTGCTTCCCTACTCTTCAATATATATTATGACAACCGCAGAAAATACTTCTGAAATGGTTATGGGGGCTGTGGAATATTCCCCGGATGATTATTTATCAAAACCATTTACAAAAGAAGTATTAATATCACGACTCAAAAAACTCCTTAAAAGAAAATCAAGCCTTAAAAAAATATCCAACGCCACCCAACAACGTGATTATGAGTCTGCAATCGCTTTTTGTGATGAACAACTTTCCGGGACGCCCAGCAATCGTTTTGAATTACTAAAAATAAAAGCGGAACTTTTATTACGCATCAACGACTATGATGCTGTTGAAAAACTTGTCAAGCCTGTCCTTGAGGAACGTGAAATACCCTGGGCGTTGCTTTATTTGGGGCAGGCGCACTATTACCGGGGAAATTATGATGAGGCGAAATTTATTTTTGAGGATTTAATCGAGGACTACCCTAATTATCTATTTTCACATGACTGGCTTGCCAAACTTCATAGAACCCAAAAAAATTACAACGAAGCCCAAAACATCCTGGAAAAAGCCACAATAAAATCCCCTAAGGCCATAAAACGCCAACAACTTCTTGCTGAAGTTTCATTTGAAAATGAGGATCTTGATACATCTGAAAAATCATATAAACGGGTGACAAGAACGGGGAAAAATTCATATTACCTGAACCCGGATGATTATTCCGGCCTTGCTGAAGTTTATCTGAAAAAAGGAATGGTTTCTGATGCATTAAACACAATTTCCGATATGAGAAAAGAATTCAGTGATGCCGCCCCATCAAAAAATATGAAATCACATATCAATGAGGCTTTTTTATATGATCGACTAAAACGGAAAAAAGAGGCCAATGGTCGTCTTGATAAAATAATTTCAATTTTCTCAAAGGACCCCGGGACGGTGACCAGTGTTGACGCTATCGAGCTGGCAAAACTTTGTTATTCTTACGAAAGAAATGATGATGGAAACAGGTTTATAAAATATACCATTAAAAATAATCATGATAACCAGGAAATCATTGATGGAATCATTGGAATTCTCACTGATATTGGCTTCTCTAATGCAGAGATTAATGCGTTATTAAAATCACGGGATGAGGTCATCGAAATCAACAATCGCGGGGTAAAACTGGCTACCACAGGCAAAATTGCCGAATCCATATCCTTGTTCGTTGAGGCGGCAACTGCAATGCCGGAAAATCATGTCATCAATCTGAATACGGCACAATCATTGATCATGCATATGAATAAATCCGGTGCAACAGAAAAATTAATGGCGGAAACAAAAAAATATCTGGACAAGGTAAAATTTACAGGAAAACCAAGTGATAAATATAAAATATTGACAGCGTCCTACCAAAACCTTCTGGAAACACTCGGCCTGCAATCGTAATTGAAAATTATCATGAAGAACAATATCAAAAAACTGGATTTTTCCACTGTATTGGCGGGAAGCGTCCATGATATGAAAAATTCACTGGCAATGCTGCTGGGGTCACTTGCCGATATTTTATCTGAATGCCAAACTGATACCTGTTCAATAAAAAAAGAACTTTCACGAATCCAGCATGAAGGTCAACGGGTTAATCGTGACTTAATTCAATTATTAACACTCTACAAAATAGACCAGTCTCAGTATTATCTTAATATTGCGGAGGTTTATATTTACGATTACCTGGAAGAAATAATCCTGGAGCATGAGTCTGTACTAAGTGAACGGGGGATTGATATCTCCCTTCAATGCGATACTGCTTTACATGGTTTTTTTGATGCCGAGCTTGTTTCGGGTGTACTAAAAACAATCATAAACAATGCATGTCAGTATACTAATGATAAAATACTGGTTAGCGCCGAATCCGTAGACGGCTTTATAAAATTAACCGTTACAGACAATGGAAAAGGTTATCCGGCGCACATGTTATTTGAACAGACAACGTACAAAACCACCAGTAACTTTGGCACAGGCAGTACTGGCCTTGGGCTTTATTTTTCTTCGCAAGTTGCGGAATTGCATAAAAATAAAAAAAAATGTGGCTATATACAGATTACCAATACCACTGACGCCAGCTCTGAACTCAAAGGTGGCTGCTTTTCGATTTTTCTGCCATAATTTCCTGTCGCATATCTCGTCATGGAATACGATGTTTTCTTTGATTTTATATTTGGCCTGATTATAAAAATAAGCACACTCATAGCATGGTATTTGAGTTGCGTTCATTGCCCAAAAAAATGGCTCAATTCTCTCAAAACAAACAGGTTAATAATGCCAAGCCGCTTATCATGGTGGGGTTTTCCACCATATTGA
>WGED01000533.1 GCA_015492915.1 Cyclobacteriaceae bacterium | reverse complement strand
TCGGAGATGTGTATAAGAGACAGATCGCAGGCCGGGCTACCCTGAGGCCCCATGAGCCTTTGCTGCCCCAGCCTTTGCCCGACAAGCGTTTCCAGTCCTGCGGTGTGAGAATCGTTTCGGTTTCATGATCGGTGCCGATCACGATGCGGGGTTTGGCGTAGTTGTCAGGGTAGGTAGCGGACACATCCTTAAACCATTCCATATATCCTTTTTTCATTTTTTCCACCATGTCGGGGTGTTGTGTTGCCAGATTGGTGGTTTCGCCCGGGTCTTCGGCAATGTGATACAGTTCAAATTCGCCGGTGCCCTGCCGTATCAGTTCCCAGTCCTGCCCCACCATAGCAAAACTGTTGAGCGGCTCGGGTGCATCGCCGCGGTGCCACTGAAGGAACAAATGCCTTTCGGGCCATGGAATATCTTCACCTTTGAGCAACGGTAAAAAGCTGCGACCATCGATATGCAGGGTATCCGGCAGCGGTACCCCGGCCGCATCGAGCAGCGTGGGCATCAGGTCGTAATGGGCTACGCGAATGGCGTTTTTCTCTTGGCCGTTGAACACAGCCGGCCAGTGCAAGTACAGCACCGTGCGTATGCCGCCCTCGAGCACCTCGCCCTTCTTGCCGCGCAACTGGCGCACATACCGGCGGGTATTGGGACCGTTGTCTGTCAGGAAGACGACGATGGTGTTGTCCTCGATGCCCATTGCTTTGAGCTTTTCAAACAGCCATCCCACATTCTGATCGATGTTTTCGATCATGGCGGCGATGGCGGCCAGCTTATCGGTGTCAGGATTTTCGGTGAGTGCGATGGAGCCCATGTCCATGGCTTTGTATTTTTCCAACAGGTCCTCAGGGACATCGTGGAATGGCCCGTGGGGCGCATTGGTAGGGATATAGGCGAAAAAGGGCTTATTTTCATGGACATTCTTTTCCATGAATTTTACGGCATTTTTGAAGTAAACATCGGTGCAATAGCCCTTCTCGTGTATCAGTTTTCCGTTGTGAAACAAATAGGGGTCGGTATATCGCCATTCATTCTCAAACGGCTCGGATGGCTGTGCCAGTCCGCCGCCTTTCAGCACCAGCGCTTCGTCAAAACCCTGATCCACCGGGCGCATGGGATAGCAATCGCCCAGGTGCCACTTGCCGAAGATCCCCGTGGCATAGCCTGCCTGTTGCAGGATCTCTGCGATGGTCACTTCTTCGGGTCGCATCATCGAGCGGCCGATGTAGGTATCGATGACTCCCGTGCGGTAATTATACCGTCCCGTCATCAGATTGGCGCGTGTGGGCGAGCACACAGGACTGACGTAGAAATTTTCCATGGTGGCGCTGTGTGCGGCCATAGAGTCAATATTGGGAGTTTGTATGACGGGATTGCCCATGTGGGTGAAATCGCCGTACCCCTGGTCGTCGGTGACGATGAGTATGATATTCGGCTGTTTTTCAGGGGCTTTCTCGTTGCAGGCGGCAGTCAGGCTCAGGAAAACAGCCAAAAATCCATAGAAAAAAAATCGTATGTTTTTCATGGCAATGAAATTGTATTCATTATTCATCAGAGGAAGGAACGAACTTAGCCGAGAGATTGGGGGTTTCCATATCCTTGTCAAGTGGGAACATGGGCCTCTTGATCCTTTTGTACTCGAGCTGTTCGATGTCCTGATCCACGCCGCCGGGCGTCAGCGCCATGATCCAGTCGCCCCGCATATTGTATAATTCCGGAACGAGATAACCGATCTTAACAACCAGAATGTCCGTCTCGCCCGGGTTCAGGTCGAGTTCCGTAAAGTCCGATTCATGATGATAGGGCTTTCTCTTTTTTGTGACGATCACATAAACGCTTCCCGTCTTTACCACCACTTCCGTTTCGGCATTGATATCTCCCTGGCGAATGGCGGTCACGGTGCCTTTCAGTTGAACGGGAGGCGCATAGCGGTCATCCACTATGGCGCCGGCAGAGCCTTCCACCTCGGCGCCGACCCCTGCTTCCACCGCCTTCCGTACCAGGTCGGGGCCGGGGATGGATGCGTAGATGAGTGTGGGGCCTTCATCTGTTTTAAACTCAGGCCGTTTCAAAATTTCATGCAAAGTCCATGTGACATCCCCCGCGCCGCCTGCCGTGGGGTTGTCGCCCATATCGCTGATGATAAAGGGCTTTTTATCGCTCGCCACAGCCTTGTCGAGGCATTCTTTGAGCGGTGCAGTCGGGGCTACGAACTTAAACTCTTTACGCACATCCCAGAAGCTTTTGGCCAGTTGCTCTGCCGTTTTCCCTACCTTTTCCTTATCGTCACCGATCACCATCACCACGGCATGGTTACGCGGCTCATCGGCCCAGGCATAGCCTATCCATATCGCTGCATCAATGACCCCTTCCTGTGCTGCAGCCGGCGCTACTTTGGCGTACAGGCTCTTGCCGGGCTCAATGCGCGTGCTGGTCTTTTCGCCGGGCAGCAATATGGGCACGGGTATCCATGCTTTGTAGGCGGGCTTGCCCTTGCCGCTTTCCAGCCGGTCGAGCAGGTTGTCCACTGC
>WGED01000532.1 GCA_015492915.1 Cyclobacteriaceae bacterium | reverse complement strand
TTTATATGCTAATATATAATAGTTCTGAACAATGTCAAGGTTTTTTTTGAAAAAAAAGAAACTGCTACAACTATGCGATGAAAGGTATTTTACGAGTGAGAACTGCATGCGTCCTTCGGCTTTCTCGCCATTATCCAGTGGCCCATGGCCATGATTAACGCAGTCATATCCAAAACCATCGGTCTGGTGAAGCCGAGAAACGAGCTGCCGAAAATGCTGGCATACACTACCCACATCTGCGAGTTACACCAGCCGATCAGAAACCAGCTGAATTGCATAAAGTCCGGCAGAAAGGGATACGCCCGTAAACAGCCAAAGTATGTCTTTGTTTCTCTCCCCTTTTATTTTCGAAAGTTTAGAAAACCTGGATAATCCGATTGTATCGGAAAAGCTCATGAAAAAAGTCCTTTGGATTCTCGCATTTTTTGCCCTTCTGATTGTTATGACTTTTGGTGGTGCGATCTATTTTTTCACCCACCGCACCGAAGGACGTTTTTTCGATTCCAACGACGTGCAGCTTCACTTTACGGACGAAACCAAGGGTCTCTGGTCCGGCTGCTGCATGACTTTGCGGTAAATGCCGATCTCAATTGGCGCCTCCTAGGAATTATGCGGCTGATGAAAAGGAATTTTCACGTAATTGCTATGGACCTGCGGAGGCATGGTCTAAGTGGTAAACCGCACGATTCCAGCAAGTACGGGATAGAAATAGTGCAGGAGGCTGTGCGCTCACTGCATCATTTGAATATCGACAAGGCACGAGTATTCGGATATTCCCTCGCCGGATTCATTGCCCTGAAAATGGCCTGCACGGTTTCCCAGCGCGTTTAACGATTGGCTACGTTGGGAGCGTCCGGGGAATAGTGTTTTCCTGCAGGCACTGCCGAAGCTGGGAAATTCTCTGCGAGAAGGCAAAGGCATCAGGTCCCTAGTCGATTATCTTGGGCTCGATCGAAAGAGACCCGGTTTGCAGCACACATGGTGGGTGAGAATGATGACCGCTTATTTCAATGATGATGCTGCCCTGCCCGTGGTGGTTCAGAATATGTTGGAGTTGACAGTCAGGGAAGAGGAGCTGAAGAAGCTTACAATGCCATTATGCATTATCGTTGGCAGCGAAGATCCACTACGGCCCTCGGCCGAGACTCTGGCGCCACGCGTTGTCGGAGCTCAGTTGATCATCATTCCAGATGCTGATCATATTCAAACCGTTCGTCGTCCAGGCACAGGGGAAGCCATCAGAAAATTTTTATTAGCATCATGAGCATCGTGATCGGATGGCCATTTTTATGCGGATATTCTGGTAATTTCAAAAAAATATATAGTAGCTCACTACTGTCCGGACGTTAAAATTTTCTACAAGGCATAACTTATGAAATTTACTGGCGTTATAAACAGAAATTTTGTTGGATCGGCTTGAGATAATTTCTATATTTCGCCATTCTCGAAATCACCTCTTGGAGGATGGCGCATGTATACCGGTACCCTTGTATTTTCTGAACTCATGGCTTATTTGCCCATCAGGCAGTTTCGTAAATGTGTTAGCCGTTACGGTGGCCATTACAAAGTCAAAAGCTTTTCATGTTGGGACCACTTTCTGTGTATGGCCTTTGCGCAACTTACTTACAGAGCCAGTCTGCGGGATATTGAAGCTTGTCTTCGGGCTATGCAACCCAAACTTTATCACATGGGCATTCGTGGTAAAGTATCTCGCAGTACTTTGGCCGATGCCAATGAAAAAAAGAGATTGGCGAATTTATGCCGACTTCGCGCAGATTCTGATTCAAGAAGCCAGAGCGCTTTACGGTGATGAAGAACTGGGCCTGCAACTCAATAAAACGGTTTATGCCCTTGATTCGACAGCCATTGATTTGTGCCTGTCGCTTTTTCCGTGGGCCAAATTTCGAACCAACAAAGCGGCTGTCAAATTGCATACGCTTCTGGACCTACGTGGAAATATCCCTGTATTTATTGAAATTACGTATGGAAAAGTTCATGACGTCAATATCCTAGATGTACTCTTTCCGGAGCCTGGTTCATTCTATGTGATGGATCGCGCCTATATCGACTTCAGGCGCCTTTTTCAGTTCAATCGCCGTCATGCGTTTTTAGTGCTTCGAGCAAAAGATAATCTACAGTTCCGTAGACTGTACTCGGCTCCAGTTGATAAAAAGCTCGGACTCCGATGTGATCAAACCATAGTGCTGACTGGATTTCATCAAGCAAAAGACTATCCAGATAAGCTTCGACGTATTCGATATTTCGATGCAGAAAGCCAAAACCGGCTGACATTCCTTACCAACAATTTTACGCTTGAAGCCTTGACAATAGCAAATCTGTTTAAGCATCGATGGCAAATTGAATTGTTCTTCAAATGGATTAAGCAGCACCTGCGTATAAAAGCCTTTTATGGCACCTCAGAAAATGCGGTCAAAACGCAGATTTGGATTG
>WGED01000531.1 GCA_015492915.1 Cyclobacteriaceae bacterium | reverse complement strand
ATTTTGGGTTAAAATAAAAAGAGCAATAAATACAAAACCGGCTTTTTGGAGACGAGTTATCTGTCTGTGAAAAGAACAGAATACTTGTTTCTATACCCCCTGCAAGGCATTATGCCTCGCTTAGTGCCCCGGACATCTTGGGGATTGTGTGAAATGCGAGGAGCATTAGTAAAGATTAGCAGCAAACATGAATCTTCCGGACACTAAACGAGACATAAAAAATAATGCCATCCATTTCAGGGATTTCTAAACTGACAACAATTTTTTTCTTAAATAAATTCACGAAAAACTGAGTTTTGTGACATTTAGCACAAATTTTATTTCGATCCGGAATTTACCACTTCATCGAAGTGTTTGAACAGTGCTTCATGAGCTTTTAACACTTTTTTGTTTTTCAACTTTAGCACTTTTCTGTCGTAAGTCATGATGCCGTTAATTTCGCCTTCTACATCCGTTGTTTGTGTATAAATAGCGCCTGCGAGGCCTTTGTCGATGAGAGGCATCAGCTTGTAAATTAATCCGGTGTAGGCTTTGATCAGGTCTTTCTGACTTTTTATGTTGATGTATCCCCAGTTTTTTTTCGATTGCCACAGATGGTTCGGGACAGGATAGCCCAGCCCGCCGAATTCACCGAGGATAAGCGCCCTGTCGGGGTCAGGAGGAGGCATGGCCGGGCCGGGGTATTTATGAAAATCACGGGTATCGCCTACCGGGAAATAATTGCCTCCGCTGGGCCCACCGAGCAACCTTGTACTGTCGAGTGTGGCAACCCAATCGTAAATCTCTACTGTCTTGAACTGTCCCCAGGCCTCATTGAAAGGTATCCATTTAACAATGGACGGATGATTGTAAAGGCTGTTGATAATAGCTTCGAACTCGATTTTGTATTGCGCCTCGGATACGAATTCCCTTTCCATTTCAACTCCGTCGATGCCGCTGGGACCATGCCACCTGGCAGATTTGTCACTGTTGGGCATGTCCTGCCATACGATGACGCCGAGCCGGTCACAGTACATGTACCAACGGTCTGGCTCAACCTTCACATGTTTGCGTATGAGATTGTATCCCATTTGTTTGGTTGTTTCAATATCAAATTTCAGCGCTTCGTCGGTAGGCGCTGTGTACAATCCGTCGGGCCACCATCCCTGGTCGAGCAGTCCGAACTGAAAGACGGGCTTATTATTGAGAAAAAGGCGTTTTTTACCATGCTTGTCTCCCCGGACGCTTATTTTACGCATGCCGAAGTAAGATGTAACCTTATCGAGTAATTCACCTTTTCGGATTAACTGTAATTCGAGGTCGTAAAGATTGGGGTGATCGGGTGACCATAGTTGTTGATTTATAATCTCAATTGTCCCAGTCTCCGATGCACTGAAAGTCAGCGATTTTTGCTCATTTCCCATGTAGCTGACGGTGGCTTTAATCAAATCGCCGGGCACAGCGTTGCTGATATATGTACTGATGTGGGCCACGGAGCGGTCGATATCTGGTGTGCAACGAAATGATTCGATATAGGATACATCCACGGGTTCTATCCACACGGTGCCCCATATTCCCGATACAGGCGTGTACCAGATGCCTTTGGGATGAAGCTTTTGTTTGCCCCGTGGCTGGTGGTATTGGTCTGTCGGGTCCCATACCGAGATTGTGATCTCCTGCACACCACGTTCGTCGAGGAAAGGCGAGATATCAAAAGTGAAAGGGTCATAACCGCCACGATGCATGCCGATCTCCTTGCCGTTGATGTACACGGTTGTTTCCCAGTCGCAGGCTTCAATGTGCAGCAGTACAAACCTGCCCGACCAACTGTCGGGTACAAAAAAAGTGCGTTTGTACCACATTCTGTCATTAGGAGTAATGCTGTCCTGTACTCCTGACAATGCAGATTCTACGGGAAAAGGAACGATGATTTCCCTTTTGTAAATAGCCGGCTCTGCCGCATCCTTTTTTGACTTTGCATAATGCCACCGTCCGTTCAGACTCATCCATTCAGCCCTTTTCATGGATGGCCGGGGGTATTCAGGCCGTGGTTGATCGGGATTCACATCGAGTGTCCAGGGGGTGGTCAGCCTGAATTCGGGAGGCGAATAGGTGATCTTCTGGGCAATGACCCCACTGTGCGAAAGGAACAGTACCAATAATGCTGTTGACAGGACTTTCATAAGGTTGTTTTTTTGTGGTCGAACGGACATGCCCTGCAGGCTTTGGCCTTACGGGGATATCCGGGTTTAATTTATAAAATAATCATTGATGTTGAGGTCTCAGCAGGTCATTAACTGTCTTTACAGGGTTGAATGTGCTGATCGGCACCTCCACAAAGACCGTGTTCCAGTCCGACATGGAGCCGTTCCAGAGTCCCGGCAGTTCCTGTGCTTTCAGGTCCCTGCCGTCTTTGGATTTTATGGAAATAAAACCTGTGGACGGATCAATGTATTTCTTTAAGTCAAATTTTTCTCCTTTGTAGTTCTTCACCCCACACACCAGATCAACGGGGTTGAAATGCGTGGCAGACTGTGCAATGGCTTTTTGCTTCTCGTCCTCAAAATCGATCTGTGACGACTCCACGATCTGAAGAGACACTGTGCCGTCGGGATTATAGGCAAAGAAAGGCCCCCCGCCGGGCTCGCCCTCGTTCCTTACCATGCCGCAGACCCTCAGCGGCCTGTTGAATTTTTCTTTCAGGAAAATCATCTTTTTTTCATGGCTGTCAAATTCTGGGATTGATTTGATGCATAATTTTTCTTTTGCAAAGAGCATCATCTCGTCCACATCCTGTTCGAGCACCCCTGTATCAAGCTTGTGCAAAAAGCCGAACAGAAGGTCCTGATACTCCAACAAAACAGCGGCAAGCGCCTTTTTATAGGTGATGGTGTCTTCTTTCAACTTGTCGGGCACCACATTGTCGATATTTTTAATGAAAATGACGTCTGCGTCAATGTCGTTCAAATTTTCGATGAGTGCGCCATGGCCTGCCGGCCTGAAGAGTAGCGAACCGCCCGGATTGCGAAATGGCTCATTTTTCATATCCACGGCAATGGTATCGGTATGGGCTTTTTGTTCTGAGAAGGAAACGTCATAAGTAACATGATAGGCCTCTTCAAAAGCAGGCGCCGTCTTTCGGATGTGCTGTTCGAACTTGATCCTGTGCTCCGGCGATACGGTAAAGTGGATATTCACCCTGTCGTTGGCGGAGCGGGCGTAGAGCGCACCTTCGGCCATGTGCTCCTGTGCGGGAGTGCGGGCGCCGTCTTCATAACGGTGGAATTTCAACAATCCCTTGGGCAAAGTGCCGTAGCCGAGGCCACCGTTTTCCTCATACAATAGCGCTTTGAGAATCGAGGCATAGTCTCTCTCTTCAAGACAGGAGGCTATGGATTTTCCTTGATTTTTCAATGCCTCATCAAGATCGGGGGCAAAGGCGAAGTCACCGATTCGATCAAAGAATGTCTTTATAGATTGAAGGCCGTCTGATTTCCGGAAATCTTCATCTGCTTTGGTGGGATTGTCCGCAATCTCGAGAAAACTGAACAACAGTTTGAACATCCGGCTGGCAGCACCTGAAGCCGGAACGAATTTTACGATCTGAAGATCTTCGCGCTGTTTGTCATAAGCATCAATAAGCGCAATTAACTCGCTGTGTTTGAGTGTCTTAATTCCATCATCAGGAGTAGCGGCACTGGCGAGTCGGATATAGGGGAAACCTTTTTTGAAATTTTGTATCTGTTTTTCGATCGTACTGAGCTCAGAACCTCGCGCTCTGATCTGTTGTAAGTCCTTTTCCGTAAACATGATCTATTTTATTTTTATGAATGCCAGTTGATTTTTCTTGTCCGGAGCTGTAAGGGGCAGCTCGCCGTTCTTTACTTTTTTCTCTGATTTTTCACGCCATTGTGCGTTTAAAATATCAAGCCACTCAATGGTCACATTGCCAATGTTATCAGGCAAGGAAAGTATAATTTCACCTCCATCCGGGAAGAAGACAGTGTATTCTCTTCCGGGAATAGCGCGACACCACGCTTCATTCTTTTCTTTAGATAAAAGGATGCTGTCAATAGGCTGTCCATGAAAAAAATCACATTTTTCAATATACGATCGCATGCTACGGATGACGTGCTGTGCTGTTTCGTTGATACCCTGTCCTGACGTAGGGCGGTGGAAGCGCGCCGAAGCAGCGCCGAACAGCACATTACGCACGAATGATTCGATGGCATTCTGTGTGGTCTGATGGCGACCGCCGTCGTTGCCGTAAATCTTTACATTGTTGAGGGGACGCAGCATGCCGTTCTTTTTCAACCGTTCGATTACTGCGATACCATTTTGCCAGTGTTCGTCGCCGCTGTTGTGATTGTTCTGTGAAATGTCCACAAAGTCATAGATCTCAGGATGGTCGCTTGTCTCGCGGTGTGCGGTGTGGTGCAGATCCCAGGGGTCCCACATTTCGGTGGTATAAATTTCTTTGCCTTGTTCCCGTGCTAACTTTTTTATGTACAGCGACCAGAATTTGCCCCATTCGGCCGTGACGGACGTCTCATTGTCCATGCAGTACAATACATTCGGATATTTCAATGAAACGGAGAGCAGCTTGTCGATATATTTTTGCTGAAACCAAAGCAGGCGCAGGTTGCTTTCGCTATTGGGGATGGAGCGAAAAAAGCTATTTTCCGTCAGCACCGGATGCGAATTGACTTCGACCGGTAAATGAACGCGTCCGGCAGTGTAATTAATGTTGTTTTTCGGGTTGAAAGGATTTTTGAGCCAGTTGTCACGGTAAAAATCGAAGGTCGCCCACAACTCGACCTGCACCACGATATCGCGCTCAGCACAATTTTTCAGAAATGTGTCAAACCGCTCCCAATAAGTATCATTCCATTTGTTAAGATCGTAAAGACTGTCTTTTGTCATGGCAAAAGGCCACAAATTGCCCTCGTCCCTCGAAGACATGGTGTTGCGCACATAATTGCCTCCCGCAGCTTTGAGCAGATCGAGTTGTTTCAGGTAGCTGGAATCCTGGAAAAGATTATCTTCATTTGACCCGCCGAGCAGCATCACCGGTTCGCCGTTCATCTGCCAGTATTGGATGAACGTATCGTCGGGTCGAATGGGAGAAAAAACTTTAGGGGCTTGTTTATTCGGTTTAAGGAGGTGTTTTCCGAATCTTACTACAAGAAACCACCCTGTAAAAATTACAGCTAAAAAAATGATGGCCGGAAACCAGGCTTTTTTCATATCGGGTTCAGGAAGTGGTCTGATTCTTTACCATAAATTTAACCTTTTTCCAGCCCCGATAAAACCCTTCTTATCTCATTTGCCTTTTTCATCAGCATATAGCTTTCTTCCTCCTGACCTTCGTCAATGATTTCCTTAAATCTTGTAAGTAAATTGATGTAAGCTCCCAGTGCTTCGGAAACATTCCCCGCATTTTGCGAAAAGATGGGCGCCCACATGTCGGGCGAACTCTTTGCCAGCCTGACGGTTGAAGAAAAACCCGATCCCGCCATGGCAAAAATGCTTTTTTCATCACGTTCCTTGTCGAGCACCGTGAGGCCGAGGGCAAACGAGCTGATGTGGCTGAGATGCGACACATAGGCAATGTGCCTGTCGTGCTCCGTGCTGTTCATGTAGCTGATATGCATATCAAACTTTTTAAAGATGTTCACCATCTTTTTCACCAGTTCCTTATCGCTGCGGTCCCTGTCGCAAATAATCATTTGCTTGTGTTTGAGCAGGCCGGAGAATGCAGCCTCAGGCCCGGAGTTTTCCGTACCGGCGATAGGGTGGCAGGCGATATAATGTGCCCTTTTCGGGTGTTGTTCGACAGTTTTACAAAAGGTGCTCTTGGTTGAGCCAAGGTCTATGACAACAGAACCATTTTGAATGTGATCCAGCACTTCGGGGAGCTGGCGGGTGATCACATTGACAGGTGTGGCGAGCACGATGAGGTCGGCAGCTTTTACAGCCTGGGTAAAGTGCATGATATGATCGACGATACCCAGCTTTTTGGCCGTCCGTGCATGATCTTCATTGGTGTCAACCCCTATGAAATAATGATCATTTTCAACCGATCTGAAACCGAGGGCAAAGGAGCCTCCCAACAATCCGACTCCTACAATAGCGATATTCATATTTTGTTTACGTCAAAGGATGATAATCTTTTCAAAACTTCCTGTAGTTTATCCTGTTTTACGCAAAGGGAAATACGGATGTATTGCTGTCCCTTTTCACCGAAGATAAATCCCGGCGTAACGAAAATATTCTTTCTATACAAAAGATAATCCGAAAGCCTTTCCGACGACTCCGCAGCGGAATTCACTTTGGCCCAGATAAACATGCCCGTTTGTGCGTGGTCCCAGGTGCAGCCGAGTTTTTCAAGAATCTTGTACACGATCTCCCGGCGCTTGCGGTATTCATCGTTTCTTTCCCTGTGCCAGGAGGCAGGGCTTTTAAGCGCTTCGACTGCAGCCAGTTGCATTGGCTTAAACATGCCCGAGTCCACATTGCTTTTGATCTTCAGAATGGCGTCGATATAATCCTTCTGCCCTGCCACCCATCCGATGCGCCAACCCGCCATATTATGCGATTTGCTCATGGAGTTGAGCTCGACGGTCACTCCTTTGGCGCCACCAACAGCGAGAATGCTGAGCGGCTTTCCTTCGTTGAGCACGAGGCTGTATGGGTTGTCGTGGCAGATGAGGATTTTGTGTTTTTTTGCAAAAGCGATGATTTCCTCAAACATCTCCACACTTGCAGGAGCTCCTGTGGGCATGTTAGGATAGTTGATCCACATGATCTTCACTTTGCTCAGGTCGAGCTGTTCGATAGCTCCGATGTCGGGCTTCCAACCCTCGTCCTCTGTCATAGGATATCTGATCGATTTACCACCGATCATTTCCGTTACGGCGCTGTAAGCCGGGTAGCCCAACTCGGGCACCAGCACCTCGTCACCGGGGTTTAGGAAAGCGAGGGAGATGTGTGTGATGCCTTCTTTCGATCCGATCAGCGGTAGTATCTCATCGTCTGCATCAAGATTGACATCATAAGTTGCATTCATCCATCGGCTGATCTCGCTGCGTAATTCGTGGATACTTCGATATGGCTGATAACCATGATTTTCCGGTTTATTTGCCTGTTTCGTCAGCTCGTCGATGGTGGCCTGGGATGGCGCCATGTCGGGATTGCCAATGGCGATGTTGATGATGTCGCGGCCCTGCGCCATCAGCCTGCGCACTTCCTGAAGCTTGACGGAAAAATAATATTCTTTAGTCGTTTTGAGTCTTTCAGCCGTATCGATGATCATTTTCGGGAAATGAAAAATTTTTAATGTTGCGCTAATAATGTTTTCAATTTGAAAACGAAAGGCAAATTTAATTGAAAATATGCTTTAACGAACGGAAAGCCACATTTTATTCTCAATCAGGCATGCGCACCCGGGCCTTCATGACCCGGGCCATGAAAAATTGCCAAAAAATCATGTAAAACTCATTGATACACCCTAACGTAATCAATGGTCATTTGCTGGGGAAAAACAGTTGTTCCGTCAGGGTTGCCAGGCCATATGCCGCCTACCGCCACATTGAGAATAAAAAAGAAGGGGGCGTTGAACGGGTAATTGCCAATATTGCCTTTGTCGAAGGTTTTGAACGGTTGGTTATCGACGAACCATTCGATACGGTTTCTGTCCCACACTAATGAAAAAACATGGAATTTTTGTGAAAAATCATCTCTGGAAAGGCTATAACTGCCTGTTGAACTTTTATGTCCGAGATCATCGTAATGCGCTGTGCCGTGTACTACCGCCGGTTCATGGCCTACGAGTTCCATGATGTCGATCTCACCACAGGCAGGCCACCCAACCTTCGAAATGTTGGCGCCCAGCATCCATATGGCGGGCCAGATACCCTGTCCTTTGGGCAGTTTGGCGCGTACATCGATCCTTCCGAACTGCACCTCCACCTTTTTCTCTGTTTTGATGCGTGCCGATGTGTATTCATTACCGCTTAGAGCGGTGATGACCAGTTTGCCGTTTTCTATTTTTACATTATCAGGTTTGTCTGTATATACCTCCAGCTCATTATTGCCCCATCCGCAATTGCCTATGCTACAGCCGTCACCTGTTTCGTAAGTCCAGTTATCCTGGTTGAGCAGGCTGCCGTCGAACTCATCACTCCATATCATTTTCATGGAAGGATGATCTTTGGCGGTGTAATAGCCTTCGGCATCGGAGAGGATGGGCTCGAGGGCATCGTCATCTTCAATGGTTATGGTTGCTTTGGTCGAAATATTCTCAAATCTCAATATCAGTTCAAATTTCTCTGTAATCTCGGGATACACATCGCCTACAATCCCGATATCAATGAATTGCTCCGGGGATTGAGGGGGGAAAATAATGTTGCCGGAAGTTTTCTGAAAATCGCTGCCGAAAAGAGCGGAGTTTTCAACGGTCGAATAGGCGACCGTTATCGCAGAGTGCAGCTCGCCTTTTGGTTTTACACTGATCCTGATGGTATGGCTGTCATTACCTTCCATGATCACAGATGGCATTACGGAGAATCCCGTGATGACGTTATCATTCTCATTGGGCTTGCTGCAGCTTAAAATGCTGACCAGCGACAATACAAAAATAAATGACGCTATTTTTTTCACTTTAAATTATTTAAAAATACAACGGCCCCCTTTAGTGTCAGTATATGTAATACACATAAAAATCATTGATTCGTCATGTGACAGGCGGCGCAAAGGTAAATGATTTTTTTAACCCAAAATTCTCAATTACCTTTCTGTTCCGAGCTTAAATTACGTCAAAATCAGGCACTTCGTTCACGTTTGACTCGTCACCATAAAAGTGCATTATGCCTCCTTATCAAACGTGCTGATTTTCTTCCCGCTCTGGCGGGACAAGTTGTACTTTAACCTCTCATAACGAAATCCTGGTGAGAATTTTGGGTTTAATTTAATCAATATCGGATGCAGATTTCTCCTTTCTGTTTTATTAGAGAAAAAATAACCGTTTTCTCATGGATTTTCGGAAGTTTTTCAGTTTGCAATTGCTTTGGCAGGCGGGGAGTATGCTTATGTCATTGCGTCACCACCTCTGTAGCATCTACCACTTTATATAATTTGTCGGAACGCCGCACTTTAACATCTATGGGAATGGAGCAATATTCGCCCTTCACGGTCGTATTCACCTTTTTGAGGTCCACCCTGATCTCTTTGACTTTCGTCTCGATCACGCCCGTCGTGGGACCTGTGATCAGGATGTCGTCGCCCACCTTGAGCGACTGGCTCTCGATGAGGAATTCCGCCACGCCTATTTTGCTGAAATAGTTTATCCCTTTGCCAATGTAAACCTTGCGCTTCGTGGCGGACGAGCCGTACTGTGCGCTCCACTCACCCAGTTTCCGGCCGAGGTAATAGCCGTCCCAGAAACCGCGGTTGAACACCGTGCTGAGGCGCTCTTCGGCTTGTTCTATGAATTTTTGATTAAATTCCCCGTGCTCAATGGCGAGCAGGGCCTGGTGGTAGGTCTCCGTGACGCGCTTCACATATTCCGGCGAACGGCCCCTACCTTCGATCTTCAGTATCTTCACGCCCGTTTTTATGATTTTATCAAGAAACGGCAGCGTGTTCAGATCTTTGGGCGACATGATGTACTCATGATCAACAAGGAGTTGATCGCCTGTGTCGAGGTCGGTGACTTCATAGCCTTTGCGACAGATCTGCCGGCAGGCGCCGCGGTTGGCCGATTTGTTGGCCTGATGGAGGCTGAGGTAACATTTTCCCGAGATGGCCATGCACAATGCGCCGTGCACAAATATTTCGATACGCACCCGTTCGCCCGAAGGCCCCGTGATGTTTTGCGCCTGGATCTGCTCGCAGATGTGCCGCACCTGATCGAGGTTGAGTTCCCGTGCCAGCACCATCACCTCGGCGAATTGCGCGTAAAATTTTATGCTCTCGATGTTGCTGATATTGGCTTGTGTTGAGAGGTGCACCGGCACACCATGACGGCGTATGATATTGATGACCGCGGGATCGGAAGCGATGATGGCTGAGACCCCCGCTTCTTTTGCTTTGATGACGAGCTCTTCCACAGCCTCCAGCTCCGAATCATACACTACAATATTCAGCGTAAGGTAGGACTTCACGCCGTGTTCATCGCAGATTTCCGTGATCTTTGGAAGATCATCGGGAATAAAGTTTTTGGCCGAGCCGGAACGCATATTCAGCTTGCCCACACCAAAATACACCGCATTGGCGCCTCCCTGGATGCCTGCCATTAGTGATTCAAAATCCCCCGCGGGAGCCATCAGTTCTATATCCTGCCTCTTCATGGTCACTCAATTTAAAGGGCAAAATTAGTTAAAATTGCTGAAACAGGCAGTGTGGTTTTTGAAGAACAGTTTTGCTCTAACGGGCATAGGCTTCTACGGGTGTCATGAAAAATCACCTATTTTTCATTAATGGGTTTAATGTAGCCATAGTAGCTGATGGTCTGCCTTCTGTTGCTCGAGACTGTTAAAGTAACATTGTCGATGCCTGAAATGATAAGAGTGCAATTATAGGTGTCCGAGTTGCTTTTTACTTTAAAAGTGATAGTAACCCTGCCTTTTTTCTCATTCTTATCAACAGAATATTGCTCATAAGGGGCGTCAAAATTGATTCCCCCGTCAGTCGGGCTATAACCACCGGAATATGCTCTGCCAAAATAAGGCATATCGGCAATGGCTTTATCTCCATCAATTCTCATAAAATTTATTCTTGTGGTAAGATCAATCTGGCGGGTTCCCTGTGGATTAGCTTTGCGGCCGATAAATTCAAACTGTTTTGCCTCAACAAGTTTCAGTGCTTTTTGATAACGCTCCTGCTTTTTCTGGTTTTTTGATTTTTGTGCAACAGACAGAAATGAGGCTGCAAACAGCAAAAGAAGGATAATTGAAAGTCGTTTCATCGTTCTAATATTTATAGTCTGCAAGTTAAACGCAATGAAACAGTAAAAGTTTCAGATATGAGAATCGGGCTATTTTTCGAGCACTTTGAATTCCACCCTTCTGTTGAGTTGTCGTCCCTCATCTGTCTCGTTAGTGGCGACGGGCATAGATTCTCCATAACCGATGGCTACGATTTTGTCCGGATCCACTCCTTTTGAGACGAGATAATTGCGTACTGCATTGGCCCGGGCATTGGAAAGCTTGATGTTGGCTTCGTCAGATCCCACCCAATCGGTATGTCCTGATATCTCAATTTTCAGGTTTGGAAATTTTTCAAAATAGGGCAGGATCCTGTCAAGCTCCAGAGAGGATTCTTCCCTGAGGGTTGCTTTCGCAAAATCGAAGAAAATATTGTTCAATCTCATGGATTGTCCCACTTCAACAGGGATTACATAAAGATCTCTCTCCACAATATCGTTGGGAGAACGATTTACCGTACTGATGTTTTGGTTTTCGGCCAGGTAATTTTCTGTTTCCGCATAAAATGCGTATTTATTACCCAGGGGTAAAACCACCTCATAATAGGCTTCCGGGCCGGTAGTTTTTATTCTTTTATAAATACTGCCGTCGTGCATGTTTTGAAATACTACCACCGCCTGTACGGGCTCACGGGTGTCCTTATTGAGCACGTGACCCTCAACGATAACTTTTTTGCAGGCTATGCGGTCGAGATCATAAAGCGCCCGAACTTCAGGTTCATAAAGTGCTCTCTTGTAAATTCTCACCTCATCGATCCAACCCTTGAATGGTCGGCTGCTACCATTGATCTGTCGTCCGAATCTCAGTGGTATCGGTGACCGAACGTTGATATTCCTGCCGGTTTGCCTGCCGATATTGTCCAGTTCTCCATCGATATAAATTCTGATCTCCCTGGCATTTCTTCGCCATGTGAATACAATATGATGCCACTGGTCATATGAAAGTGTGGATTTGGAAAATACCCCGTTTTCCATAGTGCCGGGAGCACTTACAGCCGCCACGATTCGGTAGCTGCTGTTGAGCCATAAACCAAAATGATCCTTGGAGGGATTAAAGGCCCATTTGGCAAGGATGGTAGCCAGTTGCAACTCAGGGATAACGCCCGGTCTAACCCAGACTGAGATTGTGAGGCCGTTCCAGTTGCCGTTGAGTGAACGATCGTTGCCGCACTCGATATAGTCGAGATAGCCGTCGAAATTGTAAGCCATATCGCCGCAGCGCCCTTCTTTGTCGTGAATCGCACCGTGAATGATCCCGTGGTTGTTTCCAACAGCATCCCTGGCGTCTTCATCAAAAGGGTAATAGCTCACCAGTCCCCTGTTCAAATCAATCTCTTGTGCAAGGATTGTTTGAGCGATAAGGATGAACCATGAAAAAATAATGTATTTTATTCGGTACGATTTAGTCATAAAATTGATATGTCGCGAAGAATGAACTACAGAGCGAAGATTATAAAATATTAAACTCCAAAGCGTTGGGAGCTTCCGAAAAAAACATCAATGTAAGATATTGCTCTAATTCGTTTTTAGGTTAAGCATGCTTTATGAAGAATTGGATAAATTTTTTTCTTCCTTAAAAAAAGTTGCTTGTAAAAGGAGAAAAACATATTAACTTTGTGGCCCGTTTCAACCGGTTCATGCGCACGTGGCGGAATTGGTAGACGCGCCAGGTTGAGGGCCTGGTGGGAGATTTTTCCCGTGGAGGTTCGACTCCTCTCGTGCGCACTTATTCTTTTCTGTCCGTTATCCCCAGGAGAATTTCAAGGCTGCATTGGTATCATTAATTAAAGATTTATTCTTTGCCCTTTGCCTTCTCTTTTTCTTCTTCTTTTTCCTCTTTTTCAATGCCTTGTTTCACGGTCTCAAGTAAGTGATATCTGACATTGCTTGGCAGATGGGTGAACAGCACAGACAACGGCCTGGTGCTTTCGTTTTTCTCCAATACCAGTTTGACAATACCCACGATAGGCATAAACAGGATCATGCCTGAAATACCCCAAATCGTACCGCCGAGAATAACTGCGAGGAAAATAAGAAAAGCATTGAGCTTGAGTTTGTCACCAATAATGAGTGGCTTGAACAGGTTCTCCTGAAGAAAATTTGTAAAAAAGATACCACCAAGGGCGAGAAGGGGAACGAGCCAGCCCTCGTGCGTAATAGTGGTGAACAGGAAAACGATCACCATTCCAATAGGGTTTCCAACATAGGGGACCAGCGTGAAAATACCAACCAGGACAGCCCAGAATAAAGCAAATTCCACTCCTATGGATAAAAATATGATATAAAGCATCACGATCATGATTAGGGTAACGATCATCATGCCGGCCAGAAAGCTCGTGAGAACATCAAGGATTTCATCCCATCGTTGTCTTTCGGCCCTTACCCTGGCGGGATTGTCATAAAGCTGATAAAGGTAGTATAAATAGTTGTCCCTGTAATAAATAAGAAAGAACAGATAGATGCCCGAAAGAAAAGCGCTGCCGATGCTTTTGCTGAAACTTGACAAGATACCGGCGATCATCGCGCTATGTCCTTTCATGTATTCTTTGACCATAGTGGCATCAATGTGATCAGGCAGTCCAAGGCCGTAACCTTTTAATGATGCCGAGAGATTTTTTAATATCTCACTGATCCTGCCGGCGAGGTTTGGCAGGGCAGTCACGATATTTCTTAGTTCGGCATAGATGAAATATACAAATGACAGGGCCACTAACAACACTAGCAAAACAAAAGTAAGCGTGACATAAATTCTCTTGATATTGAGCTTGTATTCAATTCTGTCGAGGATTCTGATGG
>WGED01000530.1 GCA_015492915.1 Cyclobacteriaceae bacterium | reverse complement strand
GTATTGGGCTTACAAGTAAATGTTATTAACCAAATTGTATAAAAAATCTTTTAATAGGCATTAAAAGTACGTAATATTGTACTTAATTAATAACATGAAATAACAATCAAATGATCGCGGCTAATTTCACTGAATTCAGAACCCAATTAAAGAAATTCCTCGATGAGGTTGAAAACAACCATGAGACTTTAATTATAAAAAGAAAATCGGGCAAGGGTACTGTCATGATCTCTCTGGACGAATATAACTCCATCATGGAAACTGTTCACTTATTGAGTTCAAAAGCCAATGCAGACAGGCTTTATGAGTCAATACAACAAATGCGCAACGGCGAGACGGTTGTCCGCGATCTGATTGAGGATGATTGATTTACTGCCGGATAAATAGCTCTCTCACAATTATACCTGTCAGATGAAGATCATTTTTTCAAAAAACGCATGGGAGGATTACGTATCGTGGCAAAAAAATGACAAAAAGATTTTGAAAAGGAACAATATGCTGATAGAGGATATGCAAAGAAATCCATTTCATGGCATAGGCAATCCCGAACCGTTAAAATACGATCTTTCGGGTTTTTGGTCCAGGTGCATTGATCGTGAGCACAGGCTTGTTTATCAGGTGTTCGAAGATGAAATATTGATCTACAGTTGCAGATATCATTATGACAAATGAAATGTGCTGCAATTAGTTCTCTCTTTAATGCAAATTCATATCCATCGGTCTTCCGCGATCGTCGCATACACGCAGACATGCTTCCCAGGCATTGCCCTCATTGAGCACCTTGAGCAGTATGGAATTTTCACCTTTATTGAGCTTCACCTTTACCACATCCTCATCGATGGTCAGCCCGCGGGCGATATGGTTTTCGTGCACTTTTTTGCCGTTCACCCAGCAGACCACCCCGTCGTTGCTCCCGATCTTTAAAATAGCCTCCATGTCATGATCAGCATTTACAGTCGTTGCGGCATAAGCTACGAGAGCGCTTCTGCCATATAGCTTGTCAAAGGAAATGACAGGGAAAATGCCTTCAGGGTCAATGGTTAGCCATTTGGCAGTGATGGTATCGTAGCGGACAGGTTTTGAAAAATCAATGATTTTTTCAGGAGGATAGGCTATTTTCGCACCCACCCAGTCTTTGTTGGGGAAGGGCCCTATGACTTTCCATTGATTGATAAAGCCTGCCGAACGAGCGAGGGTTTTAAGGTCTTCCGGAGTGGTATTTTTAAGTTTCGTCAGCACCCGTTCGACGGCATAACGTGGCGGTGTGAGTTTCATAACCATTGAGAGCAATTTTTTTGCCTTTTCTTCATTGTCCGCCCGGGCCTCGCGATAGGAGATGTTCAAAAAATACAGTGAAACGGGGACGAATAATTTCGGGTCTCCCCGATACTGATTAACGATGCCCGCCGCACTTTCGTCGCCGGTTTTGGCGATCTCCATTAACGCCATTTTCATGCTGAGCTTTTCCTGCCAGGGATTCAGGATGCGATAATATAATTTCAGAGCATCCTCATCGGATAAATCTTTAGCCAAAGAGAAAAGTACGAATTGTGCCGCACACCTCAGTTGGGGCTCTGCCCCCTTGACATATCGGATGATCGAAGCAGAGAAATCATCAAGCCCGCCATGGAGAATATTATTTATCAACGCCGTTTTCTGAATATCGGATATGTTGACAATCGTCAGGATGAGTTGAAGCCATTCGGGATAGGGAGAGGCTATTTCGAGATACAGCGGTTCGTCACTGACTTTGATTGCAGCAGGGTTCGTGACGTTTAGTGTATCGCCGAGATAGTTGATGGATTTTGATATTCTTATGCCATCTCCAAGGTTGAAAGTGTGTTTTTCATCCGTTGTCCACAGGGCAATCCTGACATGGTCATCTTTATGAAAAATAAGCATATAATCATCTTCATTGCCCGTGATGAACCTACCGGCCGGTTCGTAGCCTCTGAACCAGTGCGTTAGTGTCTGCATGGCGATGTAAGAAGGCTTGGGCTTGTAATCCCATGTGACGGTTCCGAAATTATGTTCCGCATTTTCAGGGTCTTGCCCATCATCGTGCCAGTCGTACCAAATACTGACTGGAATGTTCAGTGCGATGTTCGACAGCCACTGACGTGGAAGGTATTTGCCCTGCAATTCGCGTGAAAGATGGGTTGTCGAGTAGCCCCATTCGCCACTGAGAATGGGGATCTTTTTGCCTGCAGGCGCATATTTTTCGATGAGCAGCGACAGAAATTGATATTCATCCCATGTCGTCTCAGGCCCGAGCCGGGCGTTGCGGTAGGGATGCACGCTTACACCGTCAATGAGTTCGAGTAAGCCTTGCTCAAAACATTTTTCAATGAATTCATGATCGATCCGGGATGTGGCGGGCGCCACGATGCACGCACCGGGATATCCCTTTCTGATGGCGGGCACGATTGTCTGACAAAAACGCATGTAGTCATCTGCATTGGGTTCGGGAAACCAGAAATGGGAGAGGTTGGGCTCATTCCACAATTCCCAGATAATGTCTTTGCCGGCATATCTTTCAGCCATGGCCCTACAGAATTTTGCGTATGCTTCAAGCCCTTCGGGCGTGGTGGGCGGTTTCCCATTGTTGTACAGTGGATTGCCGTAATCGACGATATACAGTATCCTGATGCCCATCTTCTCCATATCCGCCATGAGCTTATCGCTTTGACTAAAGTCATATACCCCGGGCTCTTTTTCTTTCGACACCCATGATATATCCATCCTGATCATGCCGATTCCGGATGCCTGTATCATCGAAAGGTCATTTTCATTGCCCTGGTTGAAGTGGATGTTCACGCCGAGTCCCTGTGGCACCGGGCCCATTTGTAATTTGGGATGAATCCCCGTATGAGAAACAATCGATTTTTCATGCTTTTCTCCGCACGACCACCAGAGCAGGAGGATCACCGGAAGGATAAAAAAAAGTGATTTTTTCATGGAACTTGTTGTTATCAATTTTTTTTAAATATTGAACAGATGATCAACGAATACAGATTTAAGAATTCCCCCCAGCACCCATTACCCAGCGCCTAGTACCTGGCTCCCAGTTTTAATTCTTCAATACCGGATACGGCACATCATAGCCTTTTACGGCGTGCCAGATGATCCTGTTAAAGGTATCCTCATCAATGCGGTCGTAGTCGTCGAGATCCTGCGCCATGGATTTTCTTGCCCAGTGCAGTGCGTCGCCCGATAGGCTCGTCAGCTCGGGATTGAGCGTGTCGAGCGGGATGTTGTTCGGCAAAGCGGTGTAGGGCGTGAAATCAGGCTCATCCGTAAAGCAGTCATTCATCGGCTCCGCCGTCAGGTCAAACCTGTTGAGTGGCGGTATGCCGAGAATATTCTCAATCGTGCGAAACATATTGATCTGAGTGTAATATGTCGAAACCACTGCTCCGCGTCGTGTGTACGGACTGATTACCATGCCTACCGTACGGTGGCCGTCCACATGATCAAGGCCCGCTTGCGGGTCGTCCTGGGTGACGAGAATACACGTCTCCTTCCAGAATTTGCTATGCGAGATGGCCTCCACAATCTTGCCCAGCGCCAGGTCGTTGTCAGCCACGGCGGCTTCGGGAGTAGGAGTTCCAGGCCGTGTGCCCGAGGTGTGGTCGTTGGGCAATAGCATGATGATGAAATTGGGAAAATTACCGTTCTTCTCGTATTCCTTCAACTCTTTGATGAATTCCTTCGCCCTGTATTGGTCGGGTACGGTATTGGGAAATCCGACATACGTAGGACACGTGTAAGGCTCCATCTGGGGCAGATTGTTCTTTGCCCTGATAGTGATTTTTCCGGTGCCGTTTATAAAATCATTGTAAATATCCGTAAAAGTGGCATTCCTGGGCTCAATGACGGCATCGACGAATTCGCCGTAATTCCTGTAAGTGAGGCCGTGATTTTTCACATTGTCCCAGATAAACCCTGTGGGCGAGTAGGCCATGGCGTCGCCACCGTCATAGGGATAGCTGCGGGGGAAATCGCCGAAGAATTTTTCGAGATAATCCGTCGCATAAGCCTCATCGGTCCACTGGTGGCCGTCGGCGCTGAGCACACCGCTGCAATAGAAATTATCGAGCAACACAAATTCCCGTGCCAAGGCATGGTGGTTGGGCGTCACTTTTTCGCCAAACATCAGGAGGGTGGTGTCGCCATTGCCTTCGGGCATGTCGCCGAAAACCTGATCATAGGTGCGATTTTCCTTGATAATGTACACAACATGCTTGAAGTGAGACTTTTGTCCCGGTAAAACGGGTACCGGTAACCTCATGGAATTTGAGCCTTTTTTATTCAATTCTTCCATCATACGGGTGTAGGCATTGTTCTTTTTCACCGTTTTGGTCATGGATTTCAGGCCATTTTTGTCAGGCACGGGGATTACGCTGATGCTGCCGCTGTGATTGTGTGTGTTGTAGCCGTATTGTCCCGCCTTGTTGTGCCGTGAGCCTATTCCCTTGATGTTGGTCACGATTACATATTTTCCTCCTTTGTCGAAAAGCACGGCGCCCGGATACCATGCCGTGGGTATCAGGCCTGCAATTTTGTTGGTGGCAAGGTCTATGACGCAGAGGGCATTTTGGGTGCCGTTCGCAACGAAGAGTTGCTTACCGTCGGGCGAAAAGGCCAGCGCATTGGGTGCCAGGCCAAAGGGCAGCTTGTCGTCGGTTTTCAGCGAAATCTCATGAATGACCTTATCGGTTTTAGTATCGATCACCGAAATAATGTCGCTGTTGGCGCATGCGACGAAGAGTTTCTGTTTGTCGTTGCTCAACACCATTGCATTGGGGTGCAGGCCGACATCGATGGTTTTTATGACTTTTTTATCATCCAGATCAACTACGGACACGGCGCCGTTGTTGGCGACGCCCGTGGCCGGATCGATGAGAATGCTGCTTTTGGAAGTCAGATAAGTTGATTCCCCTTCTTTAGGCTGTCGCCCTCCCCAATCCGTCACATAAGCTTTGTCGTCAGAAATCATTAAAACTTCATAGGGCGCCACACCCACGGGAATTTCCGATATGGATTTGTCTGATAAATTAACAACTGCCAGGGTGTTGCTCCTGTTGAGGATAGCCAGCAGGCGGCCATTCTTTTCATCAAGAACCATACCCCCCGGCACAGGATGCCCGCCTACTGAAGGCCTGGAAAATACGATCTTATCCGCCCAGGTCAGCACATTGTCCGTATTCATCTCTGCGACCAGGATGCGGTCACGGGCCTGGCTGACAAATATCCTGCGGCTGTCTTCCGAAAAGGCGACGCCGTGGTAGGAGCCGCCGCCCTGTATCTTTAGACTCTGAATTAACGTGCGGTCATAGAGGCGTATCAGGTCCAGTGATTTGATATTGAGCACGGCGAGCCACCTGCCGTCGGGGCTCATCGCCAGATCAACAGGCCTGCCGGCAAACTGTATCTGAAAGCCGGCCGGACGCAGGAATTGATTGGTGGGTACCAGGACGCTGCCATCAGGCTGCGGCCCCACATGAACCGGCGGTTTTGTGATTTCTTCTTTGTGTGATGTATTACAATGGAAAAGAAAAAATGTTATGAAAAATATCAAACTATATCGGATGATGGAGGTGTAACAAAATGACCGATGGCGATGGAGGTATGATCGTAGCATGGTGCGTTTCTGATTTTATTGATGAGAAACCATATAACCTTTGTTAAAATTATGCAAAAGTGTGACAAAAACCGTATTTGTATGACCAATTAATGGATCACTTTACTTCTATTGCCTGAGCGTACATTGTCATGCTTACCCATTCCGATGTTTAAGGTGTAATATGCCTGAAACCTGTTCTGGTTAGAGGTTCATGCAAGGAAGATACAACTCTAATCAAAAAGTCATTGATTATGTTATAATATTTTGCAATATTTCATAAAGATTAATGATCATTCTAATTGATTTCTTTGATTTAATGGCTGATATATAGGACAGGTGGCGTTTTTGAGAACCTGTTATGAGCGCATTTTCATGTTAAAATTGAAAATGAATTACTGAAATAATCCGACGCCCGATATCAGACAACCAACTGACACTCTATGAGTCTTAAATTCTCAAACAGAAGCTGGATCATCCTCAGCACTGTAGTTTTCATCCTGCTCGCTTTTGCCGTTTACTTTCTGGTATATGTAAAAAATAAGGAAAAAGCCATAGTTGCCAACAACTTCAGGGTACTGCAACAGGTGGTTCAAAACATTAAAACGCTCGAGGAGACTTACCTTGCCAATGCACGCATCATGAGCATGAGTCCCGGGAGCGATGAGAATAATCCGAATTTAGAATTGATCGAAAATGGATATACCGGCGACAGGCCGGAAAAAAATCAGATTATTTATAATGACAAAGGGCTGTATTTTAATATCGTGTTAAGCCGGGATTATAAAAGTTATTTTACTCGTTATGATGCATTTTTCAGCAATACCCTTTTTCAGCGAAAGGACGTCTTCGATCAGATCATCATTACCAAAGTGCAGGAAGAGGAAAACGGTAAAGTAAAAGGCCGTAAAGTTCTCTACTCCAATGAACCGGTCGGTATCCTGGACTCCGCCTTCCGCAAAAAGGAATTGCGCGGTGCGCGCGACGAGATTACGATCAACGACAGAACTTATATCTCTTTCAATCAAAAGATCCATGACGATCAGCACATTTACATCAGTGCACTGGTATTGAAATCGAAATTTATCCAGCAAAAAAGAAATGTTTCGTCCTTCGTCATTTTTACTATGTCTATTGTGCTTTCCCTGATCATACTTGCCATACCATTGCTCAAGCTCAGCATCATGGGCATCGAGGAGCGACTCTATACCCATGATGTCATTTTCAGTGTAATATCCATTCTGATAGGCCCGACAGTGTTTATGGTATTTCTGTACACGAGCTTGATTTTTTTCGGCGAGGAAAAGACAAAACTGAATGGAAATCTGAAACATCTGAGTACAGAGATCGAAGATAACTTCCGAAGGGAAATGACGAGAATGGTTCATCAGCTTGAATCGTTCAACAACCGTTTCGGAAGAGTAAAGGATTTTTCAAAAATTGACTCCATAGGCGAAAAAAAATATCGCTTCCGGTTGGATCCTCAAAGCCGGTTGCTCAACAGTAGCTTTTACAAAGAATACAAACAGAAGGATAACAATCTGAATGAAGTCAAAGGTTACAGGGTATTTAAAGAAGTGATCCGTGACGATTCCGTAGAATTCAAACATCTTAAAGCTACCTTCTGGGCTGACCATCGTGCATGGGGCCTTGTAGTATTATCATCTTTTTCGCGTCCGGGATATGCCCAGAAACTCGACCACCGTAAATACCTTACTAACATCCTCAACGGTATGCCCGATTATTTCAAAGACGTTGACGGTAAGGTATATGAAATTGCACCCGAATCCATCAAATCGGTGACGGATGGCGCTTATGAGATCGGGGTGGGTATGGCAACAGGGGGCAAGGTATTGCCTGTGCTGGCGATGAGCGCCAAGCTGGCTTCGGTGATGGGCACCGTGCTTGAGGAGGGATATGGCTTTTGCATCATTGACCGTGACGGCAACACCATGTTCCATTCGGATATCATCAAAAACATGAACGAGAACTTCGTCAATGAGACCAGAGGCGAATTCAAACATGCCATAGCTACCAACTCAACTGTGCTGAAAACCACGAACTATAATGGAAAAGACCGGAGAATGTATTTCAGGCCGATGGAATGTCTGTCGGATCATTACATCATCACATGGGTCAATTCTGATGTTTATTACGGGCCATTTACCGTATCGATGTTATCGGCATTCATTATGTTTCTTGCCTATCTGATACTATTAGGCGTTGTATATATCATCATGTATTTTTCGGCTTCTGCCAGTTCAAAGCTTAAGTCGCGTGTGTATCTCCTTAATCTGATAAGGCCCTATGAAACACCGGATCATTTACTCAAACATACTCAAATTGTCAGGGTATCTGCCATCCTGATCGCATACCTGGTTATCACTTTGTTTACCAACAAATTTCAATTTGATTTTCTCATCGGAGAGTTGTTTCTGATCACTTTCACCTTACTGATATTTTCCCTTCATGCCCTTACGGAAATATTACCCTATCGCAAGGAATTGTCGGAGACAAAGGCCAGGAATTGGAATAAAATCATCAACCTGGTAGCTGTCCTTATCATGTTGATCCCGCTTTTCAGGACCGTGAATTTTATAATTGAAGGAAAATCTGTAGGACTTATCATCAATTCGACACTGGGATTCCTCATGGTATTGCTGATTATCGCAGATGTTCAGTTCGGGATGAATCTGACCAAAAAGCCGCTTTCGGCAATAAAGTTTGATGATGTCCAGAAAGCTTTTAAATCCCATATGTACCTTTGGGTGGTCATATTTTCCCTTATTCCGATCAACCTGTTTTTGCGCCTCACGCAGGAGAAAGAAGACGCCATATTTGCACGCTACAGATCGCTGGAGCTTTTGAATCGGCGGGCAACATGGGACAAAGTCATTGAGCAGGAGTTTGAAAGTAAATTTGACGATCCTGATCTATTCAGGTTGTTCAAAAATTCCATGAAAAAAGATCATATTTTCATTGCCCTGGGGCAGAGAACTTTCCTGGATTCCGTAAAGTCAATCACAACCGATTCAATTTTCAATCCATTTTTCAACGGGATTTACGCTGTCATCAGACCCGACTTCAATGAGCGTCTCACATTGACAAATCATTTTATCGGAGAGTGGTCCGATGCGGGAAGATGGATTTATGATAAGGATAAAAATCAGAATATTTTCATTGTCGAAAATGACAAAAGCAAACCCCGTCCGGCCAACAAGGTAGTCATGGAAAAGGCGGATTTTTTCAGGGACAACTGGCTATATCTGGTCATGGTGGCCATAGTTTCCTTGCTCATACTTCATAAATTACTGCGATTCGCCCTCGACAAGATTTACGGGTTCAGGTATAAAAATTTCGCTCTTAATTCAGGAGAAATCAATGCTACGACTTTCAGTGATCATTTTATCAAAACCCGTATCACCTGCGAAGACAATTCGTACAACAACATCTTTACCGTGGGGATTAATGCTGCCAATACATATTATGTTAAAAATTATCTGGCGGAACATTTTAAAGATACGTTTTTCACGATTGATTTTTATGATCTGGAAGAAACTTATGATGAAAATATCGGGATTGATGAGCGGGTTTTCAGTCTGTTGAATAACGGCAATAAATACAAGGACAAAAGTGCGGTTGAGAAGATATTTGACCGGGCGGAGGGTGATGTGTATGTCTTCATCGAACATTTTGAGTATGGTTATAATGATGTAAAACTCAACAGGCAAAAGCTGGCTGTATTGCGTTATCTGTCCGAATGGCCGGATCTGAGGATATTGGTTTCGTCTGAAATCAGTACTACCAAGTTGTTCGATTATTATTCCGGCACCATCAGAAAACTGGAAGGACTAATAAAAAATGCAAGCGGCAGCGAACGACTTGACCTGCTCGCCAAAGTTGATGAACTGCGAGCCGATTATAAAAAATGGCAGCATATCCTCGGCAGTTTTGTCAAGACGATCATCCCTATCAATGTATTTCCTCATGAAGATGAACTCGCACATGGTGAATTCCTCGACACGGTAAACAGATATTTAAAGCAAGATGGGGACACGGTTTTGGCCGGTGAAGATAGGATTCTGGCCATCCAGCAGATGTGCCATCCTTACTACATCTCCATCTGGAATTCACTCTATAAAGATGAGCGTTATATTATTTTCGATATCGCAAAAAATGGCTTTGTGAATACCAGCAACGCCACGGCCATTACCGGCTTGCTCAAAAAAGGCATCCTTGTGTACGACTATTCACTGCGGATCATGAATGAGAGTTTTGCCAATTTTGTATTGACAAAAGTGAGTAGTGATGAAGCGCTGGAAATGGAGATGGTCTCGCGCAAAAAAGGTGCCTGGAGCACGGCATTTGCAGTGATCTTCCTGCTCATTATCAGCCTCGTGTTGTTCCTGTCTATCGGTCAGAAGAGTTTTCTCAATGAGTTGAATGCCTTTATCACGGCGATCGTGGCCCTACTCGGCGTGCTGATACGGTTCAGCGGATTGCTGACTTTTGGGGGAAGAAGCATGAAATAATTAGGGGAATTTTGGGTTAAAATAAAATCGCAGCCTTGATTCATGGAATAGCGCATGAATTGGTGACACTTTACATTCATAATCCCTATTTTAGACTTTTCAATTGCGACATTCCCATTTTTTTTGGTCCATGAAAAAACGATATATTTTTATCACAGGCGCTGCCGGAGGTTTTGGCAGGGCCACTACAAGATTACTCATCGATACGGGGTTTCATGTTTTTGCGGCAGACATCAATCCCCTGCCGGAAGAGATCCGGCAGATTGAAGGTGTCACGCCTGTCAGAATCGATGTCACGGATATCGGTGATGTAAATAAAGCGGTTGAGGTAGTTAAGGGTGTCACCGGCTGTCTCGACGGACTGGTGAACATCGCTGCACTGTTCGATCAATTCCCTTTGGCCGAAGCTGATCCGCAAGCCTTTGAGGCCTTGATCAGGACAAATCTTACCGGGGCACAAAATATTACTTCCGCACTTTTTCCCTTTCTTTATGCGGGCAAAGGACGGATTGTGAACCTGAGCAGTCAGTCGGCGCTGGTTCCGATGCCTTTGATGTCCTATGGATTTTCGAAGAAAATCTTTGATGACTGGAACACACACCTCAGAATGGAGCTGGCACTGCTCGGCATGAAAGTAATCGTGATCAGAGCAGGAGGGCATAAGACTCCATTTCTCGACCGTTCGGCAGAAGTGCTCAGCAAAATAGATGAATCATCAAAATATGCCGGATTGATGCGTTACGCCCGCGATAAGGGTCTGAAGATGCTGGTAGAGGTAAAAAATACCCCGGAATCCATGGCACATGCCATCGTGAAAGTGCTCACCGCGCGGCACCCCAAAAAGGTCTATAATGTAAATGTGGACACCGTTTTCAGAGTTTTGTCATGGCTTCCGGAGGGGCTTCGGGAAAGGTTATTGGTAAGCCATCTGAAAAAGCAGATGACATCACTGAAATAAACCTTATGCATGGATGGTAGGATGGTAAGCATTGTTCTATCCGGGGTCCGTTGCGATAATGAAAGATCGTATTATTTGGCTTAATAAACAAAAAGGTGAATAAACCCAAAATTCTCAATAACCTTTCTGTTCCTAGCTTAAATTATTTCAAAATCAGACGTTTCACTCACGTTTGATTCGTCACCATATTAGTGCATTATGCCTTCTCATCAAACGTGCTGATTTTCTTCCCACCCTGGCGGGACAAGTTGTACTTTAACCTCTCATAACGAAATCCTGGTGAGAATTTTGGGATAAATCTAAGCATTGTAAAAAATGATCAGGAAAATATAAATCTCAAAGTTAGCCATAAGCCGGAACACATGTTTTACTAACATCAATGAATATAAATAATGCCTTGCATTTTATAAATTCAATGAATTTCAAATGATTTAACGCTTTCAGGCAGGACCAGCACCCTGGCAGGCTGTGACAAATAACCGTTTCCCCAATAGAATTCCTGTTTGCGCTTCTGGGCGTCGCTAAAAATAATTTCTGCGAAGGCAGCATCGGGTCGTAGCTCGATGAGTTTCAAATCCTTTTTCTGCTCAAACATCAACAGGCTGTCCCTGTTTTGCGATGCGACATACAACATTTTGTCTTTTGACCATGGCAGGGCCACCAGCGCTTTGGCATCGCCGGGCGCCAGAAAACCTGTTTTGGTATAATCAAGACATTCGAAGCCGCCCTTCCCGTCACCGAGCAGTAGTAAGCCGTCAAGGGCGTCCATGTGACCCCAGAACAGGCTGTTGCCGAAAAAGTTGCCCACGATGAGTACGTCGAGGTAATAGTCGCTATTGAAATCACCTGTCTGCATGCCGTAAAGCGGCGCCCATTGCGCGCGGCCGGGCAATGTGGAAATAGCGAATTTTCCGTTGCCGAGGTTTTCGATGTAGCTGCTCGCCATCCATGTGGCTATGGATTTTTTGGCAATTTCTTCCTCCTCCGGCGTTAGCAGGTCGTGGATGGTGGCCTTGCCGTAATCTTCGTAGGTCGTAAATCGCTTTTTTGTCATGGGGAGTTGCTTGCCGAGGTCAGACCGCAGATGCACGGGAAAGGGCTTGCGCGTGCCGTCCTTACTCAGTTCCCACGAAGAGATGATGACATCGTAGCGGCCGTTATTGTCGAAATCGGCGTGCCAGGCCGTCAGGGGCTCTTCGGCGGGAGCCTTGAAAAAAGAATTCAGCCCCTCATTGCCAACGATATAATCGATGTCCCCGTCGTTGTCGAAATCGCCGCCGGTGATGCTGCGCCACCATCCTGTCTTGTCACTGATGCCCGTCTCCTCCGTGATGTTCGTCAAACGTCCGTTTTCATTTTTAAAGAAGGTGACGGGCATCCATTCACCCACCACGATCAGATCGGTCATGCCGTCGTTGTCGAAATCCGTCCACAGCGCGTCGGTCACCAACCCGACGTCAATGAGATCGGGACATATTTCTACGGTTGAGTCGCTGAAATAGGGTATCCCGTGCTCGGCGTCATTCTGCAGGATGAAGCTGCTTACCTTGCGCGGATAGCTGCCCGGCCATACCCTGCCGCCAGCGAAGAGATCGAGGTCACCGTCGTTGTCGTAATCCGCAGCCTTCACGCATGAGCCGCTGACAGCCGTCTCGGGCAAAGCATCCCTTTCCCATGAGAAATGGCCTGTTCCGTCGTTGACATACAGCCTGTCACGGTAGTTGGCCGGGCTCGTGCCATGCTCCACACCGCCGCTCACGATATATACATCGTTGTCCCCGTCATTGTCCGCGTCGAAGATCAAAATGCCCTGATCTTCATAAGCCATGTCTTCGCCCTTAGTAAAATCCTTTTTGATAAATCCGTCTCCGCTTCTCAAAAACATCGTCGCGGACTTTCCGGCCGAACCGCCGATGAGCAGATCATACTTTTCGTCCCCGTTCAGATCGCCGACAGCCAGGGCAGGACCGCTGCGCGAAAACTGATGCGGGATGGTATTTTGCAGGTTGTAATCATTGAAGGGTTTTTCTTCATGCTTCCATGAGATTTCAGTGATTTTTTTAAAGAGATAATCAGCGGAGTCGGGCAGGGGAGGGATAATGTAATTTTTCGCAGTTCCCTGTGGATCGTAGCTGACAGTGATCGTTTCATCCACCTCAACGTCCATGAGTTTTTGCCTTTTTCCGTCTGCCCACAGTATGACGAGGGAGTCGATTTTCTGTGTTTTGCCCAGTCCGAAATGCACGATCCTGTCCACGGTAGAGCGGTATCCGCGAAAGACATTATGATCTTCAAACCATATTTTTCCGTCGGGGGCAAAGGCATAGATCCTTGCGCCAAGTACCTTTGATTCAGGGCCTTCCGGCTTTATCTGCAGAAAATGGACGTCCTTTTCCTTACCTTTTTCATAAAGCGTGTTTTCATACACCATCGCCGGCTCGTTGTAGTTTGTCGTCACGATATCGAGGTCGCCGTCATTGTCGAGGTCCACCCATGCGGCACCGTTGGAAAATGACTCATTTCCCATGCCCCATTCCTTCGACATGTTGGTGAAGGTGTAGTCCGAATTGTTTCTGAAGATGTAGTTGTTCATACTGCGTACGGGGATCAACATCATCACCTCTTCGTTGCTCAACCCTTTGCCCCGGCTCATACCCGACACGGCATAGTCGAGGTCCGTCACGTCGCGGGGGTAGCCGTTGCTCACGAAGAGGTCGCGGTAGCCGTCGTTGTCGTAATCAGCCAGCAACGCCGCCCAGCTCCACTCCGTGGCAATCACACCTGCATAGAGCCCGATCTCACTGAAGAGATGGTTGCCGAAAGCGTCGGGGCCGTTGTTGATTTGCAGCATGTTGCGCTTATACTGTGGTTGGTAGCCAAAGCGATCGTCGAGCAGCATGTTTTGGTAGCGCGTCACGCCGTGCATGCGCTTCATGCCCTCATTATCTTCGGGCAGCATATCGAGTGTGAAGATGTCGGGCAGCCCGTCGTTATCGATGTCGGCGATGTCGTGGCCCATCGCAGAGTGCGTCTGGTGCTTGATATAATCGGCGATGCGGTTGGTGAAGGTTCCGTCACCGTTGTTGATATACAGGAGATCATTGGTCAGATAGTCATTCGTGATGTAGATGTCGCGCCAGCCGTCGCGGTTGAGGTCTATGATGCTGATACCCAAGCCATAGCCTTCGTACACGATACCTGCTTCAAGGGTCACGTCGGTGAAGGTGCCGTCGCCGTTGTTGCGGTAGAGCCTGTCATTGGATGGAGCCGTTCCGTCTGTTTTTTTAGGGCGGTACTTGTTGGGTGTGGGCGTGTCGAGAAAGTTGGTAAGCACGTAC
>WGED01000529.1 GCA_015492915.1 Cyclobacteriaceae bacterium | reverse complement strand
GATGTATATACAACTAAATACGAAAAATAGTTTTAAAAGGTTATTGAGAATTTTGGGTTAAAGATTGAGGAGATATTAATCCTCCTGATCTTTCAGTAATTTTTTGATCTCCGGGCTGTCGGGCGGTGGTGCATTGTTGCTGATGATGTTGCCGTCTTTGTCGCTGAGGATATAGTGCGGAATGCCGCGGATCTCATATCCTGTTTCCTTCGCCAGTTTTTCGAGCAAGGTGCTGCCCATCATGTAATGACGGCCTTTAAGTTGCTCTTTTTCAATCACTTTCTTCCAATTGTCAGGATCGATTTTGGTTTTTGTGTCCACACAGAGGTAGATAAAGGCAATTTTTTCATGATCCGTATTTTTCCTCAGCTCCCTTGAATAAGGAAATTTCTTAAAACAAGGTCCGCACCACGGCGCCCACAGATCGATATAGAGGGCCTTGCCGGGATTTTGCGCGTTGAGCGTCTGTGCGATACTTTCTGCTGAAAAATCAGCGCTGAATTCTCTGATGCGGTCATCGAAATCCAGCGCCGCGACTGTGGCGTCGTTTGATGCATTCATGTTTTTATGATATTCTGTCAGCATCCGGTGGATGATAGTCTGTTTGACCTCCGGCGCGAACCGGGGCAGCAGCGCTCCGAGTTCATCTGCGGACAATTGAGGGTAAATCTGGGAGAGGATGAACACCGCAACGGGCGAATCGAAATGTTCCTTTATGTAATTGATGCGAAACGCGATGCTTTCGTTCACCAGGGCTTTCATCTGGCGCTCCACTTCGTCTTCCGCCTCTTTGGTGGTAGATGCCTCTTCCTCGTACAGTGCGACGATCTTTTTGGTGAAATTCTCATCCAGGTTTTTCTTCAGATAATAATACTCGCCGTTTAGCTTTCCTCCTGATATTTCCGAATCCCCGTCCCAATTGGCCGGGTCGATGACCACAGTGAACTCCCCGGGTTCGAGAAAAAGCGGCAAAATGCCCTTTGTTCTTGTAAAATGATAGCTCAGAGCATACAGTTCTGGGATATCGATAGTTCCTTCGAAACGGAATTTTCCGTCGATGATCTGCACAGAATCAGGCCTTGGCGCGGGATCCATAAACCTGAGGAGGTAGATCCACTCTTCCTGTTGAGGCTTGTTGAAAGAGCCGTGAATGACGTATTTATCATCAGAGGGAAACAATAAACAGATGAGCAGGAGAAACGCGGTAACTATCATGGCAGGAGTTGATGATGAATTTAAAATGTATGAATTTTCACCGTTTTTTCAAAGAGAGAAACGTCTGCAGGGTCATTCTCTTGCGTTGTGTTAGTAGTTATTATTTGTGATTTTCAACGGTATCAATCTGACCTCGCCGGTGAGCCCGGAGGGTGTCAGCGGCCACGCTGATGCATCGAAAGGCTTGTAGTTGATGTTCACGAAGTTGATGTTGTAGTAATTTTTCCATGACACTTTCCGCTTGTCCAGATCGCGGATGCAGTTGGCGGAAAGGTTGGTCGCCTCAATTTCAAGCACATTGTCTCCCTTTTTGATGCGCCGCCCGACCCTCATTTGATAGGGATGTGCAAAAAGTACCGGAAATTCATGGCCGTTGAGCCTCACCAGAGCGCTTTCGTGTACACCGGTCAGCTTAAGCAGATAATCATCCGCTTCGTTATTTTCCATGTTGAAATGAACAGTGTACCGTGCCGTTCCGGCAAAGCGCTGTGCTTCAGGGTCTTCACGCGCTGCCCACGACGTGAGGCTGTCTGTTTCATATGGTTCGGGAAGTGCCGGCCTTCCTTCGATGAATTCCACTTTCCATTTGCCCATGATGGCTATAGGCGATCCGGCTTCATGAAAATATGCCCATTTTTCATGGGAATTTTGCGGTATGTCGTAAGTCCTGATGATGAGCGCCTGTCCGGGACTTATTTGCAGTTTCATGGAAGTGACGCCTCTGCCTACGGCAAAGAGCGCCTTGCAGCTGATGCCTGTGACAGGGTCGGTGATGATCACATCTTTGGCCTCTACCGCAAGCATCACGGTGTCGTCAAGTGCCGTACCACGATACAAATTGGAAATAAAATAAGTGTAACCGTCATCCCTTTTTCGCCTGATGAACGGAATGCCGTATGCCGGAAAATCTTCCTTTTTCACCTCCGCCACAGCCAGTGCCTTTTCAATGCCCTCAGAGCCATCATCCTGAAAAATATCAACATTTTTCATAGAAGCCGTCAACTCCGCGAGTTCGTGTTCGCGCTTTTCAAACTCATGATATCCGGGCGCCTTGTCAGGCATTTTATCGATAAAAATGACCGGAAATCCATGATCAGCCATGGCTTTGACGGCACGCATGGTTTTCAGCGGCATATAGTCGCAGCGCGGCACGACGAGGGCTTTGTATTTCCCTCCGGGGGTTTTGAGCGTTTTATCGATAACTGATGCCTCAAAAAGCTGATCATCAGACACATAGTCGAAAGCATAGCCGAGACTGTCGAGCGCGCGGGCTGTGCGGTAGAATGGGGTGGGGTAGAGCCAGTCCTTCGCATTGTGGACGGACAGCTTGTAGAGGATTTCCATGAAATTTCGCTGATTTTTTCCGTCTGTTTCGGGCTTGGGGCTGTCGGCGGCATGCCAGATGTCCTGGATGGGGAAATACAGCAAAATGTCATTGCCAGGTGAGCCTTCGCGCAGAGTTTTCTGGCAGCGGTCCACGTATTTATTCTGTGCGTGGAAATGGTGAAAGATACTGTTGGTCGGGCCGAAGTTGGTGGAGGCATAAAAGAGCCATCCGGGCCATGGCGCCTCTTTGGGCGAATAGGTGATGCCGTGGTAAAAAATGTGGTTGACGCCCGCGAGCATCAGCTTGTCGAGTTCGGGCTTGCTGTGCGAAAGCGCGACCTGAAAATGCTCCCGCAGCCATGTGTTCGACTCGCTCGAGACGAGCGGCCTGCCCGCGACATGCGCTGCCGAGGAGGCAAATTTCATTACGAAGCGGTTGGGGTGGTCTTTGTTGATGTATTCCTTTTTACGTGTGAGTCCGGGGATATTGAACACCGAGGCGCCGAATGCTTCCGTCTCGGGGATGCTCGCTTCGGCATAGATGTCGAGCCAGTTGGCGGGTGAGCCGTGCCCCTGGTTTCTGAACAGAACACCATGACTTTCAGCCCATTGCGTCACACGCCTGATGTATTCGCGGTGCATCTCCGCCATCGTCCGGCGGTAATCCGCGATCACCCGCAAGGCCGTATCACCCCTGCCGCCGTACAGCTCGGGCAGAAAGAGCCTGAGGTCATAACCGCGACGTTTTTCAAACTCATCAAACACGCCATAGCTCCAGTCGGCGCGGTATTCGTACGAATCGTGATAGATGGCGCGGACATATTTACCGGTATTCCCGTCAAGCGCGGAATCAAAACGCTGGAGGTAGTACTCCATGGCTTCAACGGAAAACGGGTCGAGCATAAAGCCTTCGCCGCCCGGCGCGGCGCGCTTCACTTTGAAAACAGGTCCGTGGATGCGCTGAATGAACAGCGTGACACTGTCGCCGGGAGCATCCCAGATGAGCGTTTCCTGCTCATTCACCTGCTTTGTGATGTCCGTTCTTTTGCCGCCGGGCAGCACCGCCAGCACACTTTCCACATGAGAAAAAGGGTATTTTTCATGACTTACTTTAAGGTCAAGCCTGACAGGGCCACCGCCGATCTTTCTTTTTTCGATGTATCCGAACATCGAGCCTGTCTTTTCATCCACTCCCGGACCGCCGAAACACCATCCCGTGCCGAGGGTCATGTCGAGCCCGAGACCTAGTTCTTTGCACTTTTTTGCCGTATAGGCCAGCATGTCGATCCATTCCGGAGATAAATATTGTATGAATTGGCTTTCATAGCCTTTGACCCCGTAAATGGGGACGATGTGCAGTCCGCCGATACCTGCTTCGGCATATTTTTTCAGGTTGTAATCAATGTTCGCCGTGTCCACAGCGTTGCCCATCCACCACCAGTACGACCATGGTTTGGCGTTTGTGCTTTGGAGTAATTGCTTTTGAGCGCTTGCCGCATCAGGTTGTTTATCTGTGCTGCAACGCACCGAGAGGATTGAAGATATGATAATGATCCAGGAGGCCAATATTTTCATGTTGAGGCTGTTTTTATTGGCAAGCATGCTTAAAGGGGCAGGATATAAATATTCGTTTCATGAAGGTGGAATCCCAGTTTCTGATACAGGCGATTGGCGGCTTTCCTGGATGGCCGTGAAGTGAGAGAAACGGTTTTTGCCATTGCTTCTCGCGCTTTGTCAATGGCTTTTTCCATCAGGGCTCTGCCGATACCCTGTCCGCGAAACGCATTGTCAACCACCACATCTTCAATATAAGCCTTCCGGCCCGTGGGTATATCGTAAATGACCAGCGACAGACTGCCTGCCCACTTTTCATCCTTTCGAACCATAAAGAAATGTGTCGCTTCTGATCGTATGATCTTTTCAATCTGTACTGCGTCAGGAGGGGTGATCCGCGGGTTCAGTTGATGCATCAGGCTGCGCATGGCCTCCATAAGTTCATCGTCGATGTGTTTTATTTCAAATATTTCCATCAGTATTCAAATGATTGTTCTGTTTTAAATTTTTCCCAAAATGGAAGTATAAAATCAGTTTAATTTCTTTACCGGTTGCCCAATCACAGCATGAGTGCAAATCAATTTCCGTGATCAACCCCTCCTCGCGCCTTCAATAGCTACACATAACGCCGCATAATCGCCGATCTTCTCGCCAAGCTTTGCGGGCACGATCTTACAGACTGCAGCGGCGCCGGGCAGGGCTTCCTTATTAATTACCTCCCTGGCCGGGTCAAAGAGTAAATTCCCTAACCTTACGCCCATGCTGCCGATTACGATTACTTCGGGATTGAGGATGTCGATGAGTATCGAAAGGCCCATGCCGAGATAACGACCGCTCTTTTCTACCACCTGCAGCGCAAGCGGATCGCCCTTTTTTGCCCATTCCACCACATCCTTGCCAGTTACATCACCCGGAACTTTGTATCGTTCCGATACCGCTTTTCTGCCTTCCTCCTCCGCCAGAAACATCAGCTCCACCGACATCATCTGCGCCAGGCCGGTACCGCTGCAGAAGCCCTCAAAAGAGCCACGTTTGTGATAACCGATAGGTCCTTCGGGTGCCAGCCGTATATGCCCTGCTTCACCGCCGTAGTCGTTGGTGCCGTTGTAGAGTTTGCCATTGAGGATAAGTCCTGCGCCGAGGCCCGTGCCGAAAGTGAGGAAGATGACATTGTTGTATCCTTTCCCTGCACCGTACAGCCATTCGGCCAGCGCCCCTGCATTGGCGTCATTCTCGAGATAGGTTGGTATGCCAAAAGCTTCGCTGAAGATATCTGTGATGGGCACCTGGTCCCAGCCAGGCAGGTTTGGAGGAGAGAGGATTATGCCTTTACGACTGTTGAGTGGACCGCCACAACTGACGCCGATGGATTCCACTTTGGCTTGTTTTGTGAGGCGCGCAACCTGCTCTTTCATCACCTTTATTGATTTCTGCCATCCGCCCTTACCAGTGAGTGTGGAAAATTGCATTCGGTCTGAAATATTACCATCGATATCGATCAGCATCACCGCTGTTTTGGTGCCCCCGATGTCAATGCCTATATATTGTTTTCTATCCAAGGAATGAAAAAATTTATGGTAAACCATCTTAAGGTTTCTATGAGAAAAATACGATTTTTTATATAAAATACCTCTATAACAGGAGGTGGGCTATGCGAAATAATATTATTTCAAAAATATTATTCAATGTCCGTATTTTTTTGAAATTATCGCAATGCAGCACATGAAACTCATCGTGTAATTGTGATATTGATAAAACCGAAAATCACATCTTTGTCGCGGTGGCTACACAGGGTATTTTATTTTTATCGGCAAGTCAAAATTTTGTAACAATTATCACATAAAATAGTTCTATTATTCGGTTTAAAATCCAATAATTACAAGCTTAAAATCAATGAGATATGTTGGAATTTCTTAATGAACCATGGCCGTGGTATGTGGCCGGCCCGTTATTCGGACTTATGGTTCCGTTGTTGTTGGTATTTGGCAATAAGCCGTTTGGTATTTCTTCGTCGCTGCGTCATGTGTGTGCGATCTGTGTGCCCATGAAGATCAATTATTTTAGATATAACTGGAAGGAGGAGCAGTGGAACCTGTTTTTTGTCGGCGGTGTGCTGATAGGCGGTTTTCTGGCACACCGGTTTATGGGTGGTGATCATCAGATCGCCATATCTCAGGAGACCGTCTCAGACCTCACGGCGCTCGGTCTGACAGACTTCAACTCGTACCTGCCCCGTGAGATATTCGGATGGGAACATCTGCTGAGTGTTCGCGGTTTTGTGTTTATGGTTTTTGGGGGATTTCTCATCGGGTTTGGGACGAGATACGCCAACGGCTGTACATCGGGACATTCGATCACTGGCATGGCCAACTTTCAATTCGGATCGCTGATAGCCACGATTTCATTTTTTGCTGGCGGGCTGATCATGACCTATTTTATTTTACCTTATTTAATGTAAATCTCAACCATGAAAAATTTAAAATTTTTATTCTTCGGGATCATATTCGGAATTATCCTGACCAAATCGGAAGTGATATCATGGTTCAGGATACAGGAGATGTTTCGTTTCCAGGCTTTTCACATGTACGGCATCATCGGTTCGGCCATTGTGGTGGCGGCCATTTCCCTGCTGATTATGAAAAGGCTCAATGTAAGAACATCTGATGGAGAAGAGATCATTTATCCCGTCAAACCATACCATAAGGGGGTGATCTTTGGCGGGATGATCTTCGGCTTCGGCTGGGCGCTGACCGGTGCCTGCCCGGGCCCGTTGTATGCCCTGATCGGGAATGGCTATACGGTATTTATTGTCACCTTGTTTTTCGCTATCGTTGGGGCATGGGTTTACGGCTTTTTCAAGGAAAGGCTGATACATTGATCACTTATGTAAATTATAGATTTAAATACGTTACAAATATTTACCGTGATTCGCATTGATGCGACCGGATGAACCAGTTTATTAACCAAAATTATCATGAAAAAATCACGATTTCAGAGCATGGCGTTGCTCCTGCTCTTCCTTCTTACGAGTGCGGCTGTCGCAACCGATGATTCAATCTGTATCATTACAGCCAAAGAATTCAAGAACAAGGATAAAAAAGATATTGTCATCATTGATGTGAGAACAAAAGGCGAATACGATAACGGACACCTGGAGAATGTGCTGTGGATAGATTTTTCCAAGCCGAATTTCAAGGAGAGGATCCTTGAGCTTGACCGCAATAAAGAATATGTCGTGTACTGCCATTCGGGCTATCGCAGCAAAAAAACAGTCATTTTCATGAAAGAAAACGGTTTTAAAAAAGTATGCGACCTAACGGATGGTATTGTGGGATTGTCGGGCGAGGGATTTAAGCTGGTTAAATAGATCGGTGGCTAAGGGGATCGGGATCTATAAAACAGCCTCGATTTCATATCATTATTAAACCCAAAATTCTCACCAGGATTTCGTAATGAGAGGTTAAAGTACAACTTGTCCCGCCAGGGCGGGAAGAAAATCAGCACGTTTGATGAGAAAGCATAATGCACTTTTACGGTGACGAGTCAAACGTGAACGAAGTGCCTGATTTTGAAGTAATTTAAACTCGGAATAGAAAGGTTATTGAGAATTTTGGGTTAAACGTTTCCGTAACACCTTATTTCAAAAATCCGTGCCAGTGTATCTCCATTGGTTTCAAGCACCGTCACCCTGATTCTGTCGGCTAAAATACCCTCAAACTCATGGATGCGCTTGCGCAGATAGTTGCCCTTTATCTCTATGGATTTGAGGATATTTTTTCCCTTGAGCAGTTCGATGGTGTAGTCCTTCACGGTTTCAGGCTGCGGGCCGCGCACCTGTACCTTCATCACCGCGTCCGAGCCCGAAAGCCTTAACTGGCGGTGCAGACCCGTGTCGAAGGTGAGGTGCACTTTGTCGATAGGTGCTACTTTTTTAAGTTTCAGCTCGATCCACTGCGGCCCCTGTGCCATAGCAGCGCGCCATTGATGCGTGGTACCATCGCCAATGTCGCGATTGATGCCGTCGCTGACCTGCACGGCCTTGCCGTCGGGCGTTTCGGAGGAAGCTTTTATCTTGGCAGTAAGAGCCAGATCACCCTGTGATTCATTCTTTATGCCGAGCAGCGACTGATCATCGCGTAACAATAATTGCTGAAAATCCATGAGTTTTTCATCATTTTTCACAAGTTGCCGCGGTGTGAGGCCATTGTTTTTGCAATAAGCCATGGCGGCGCCGATGGCCTGTCCGAGTGTGGAGCAGGTGGCCATCACACGGGTGGATGACAGCGCGACATGGGACACGCTGATGTTGCGCCCCGCCATGGTGAGGTTGTCAAAATCTCTGCTGTAAAGCGACCGCAAGGGAATGCTGTAAGGTGCTTTGAGGGGGATTGAGATGTAGGGCACGCCCCCTGTGTTGTTCATGCCTTCCGGCGGGTGGTCGTCGAGGGGCCAGCCGCCGTAAGCTACACGGTCTTTGAAAAGTTTCGGATTTTGTATATCACCCTGTTTCATAATGTAATCGCCCACAATACGCCTGCTCTCGCGTTTACCCGGGATCATCCCCACCCATGTCATGGCCCAGTTTTCCGCTTCGGGATAGCGTCCTGAATTTTTGATGTAATCCCATATGCCGAACACCACGCTGAGCAACTCATGCCGTATTTTCTGACCATCGCGAATGATGTCGCCCATGCCGCCGAGCTCTATCCACCAATAACCGTATTCCCATGAGTGGATTGGACGGTGGATGAAATCACGTGCCGTGTATTTGCGCGCCCACGACGGAGGGGTGAAGGGCATGGGCCTGTCGAACTTTCTTGAATTGAAAAGGATGCTGTTGCCCATGGTTTTCATGTCCGTCTTATCGGGCGCCAGCGATTCGTTCCACACATCCTTGCCCTCCCTGCCCCGCATGTAGCGGGCGCCGGCGCGGGCAGCCAGTGTGGCGTCGCCGGTGCAATCGGCATAAAACGACGCCTTTATTTTATATAATTGCTCGGTATTCGAACACAATCCGGAAACTGAGGTAATTTTACTGCCCGAGGTTTCGACATCAAAAAGGACGGTATCGAGCAGCAGGGTAATATTGGGCTCGGAGATCACCTTGTCGTACAGGATGTAATCCCATATCACATAGGAGCGTTGCGGGTTTGTGGCCGCTTCTGTAAGCACCAGTTCCTCAAGAATGCCTGTCTCACGCCAGATTTTATTCATGACGCTGGCGCCCGAGATGTGCATCCTGATCTCGCTGCTGGCATTCCCCCCCAGGCGCGATCGGTCCTGCATCAGTATCACTTTGGCGCCGTTTCGTGCTGCTGCAATGGCCGCACAAAGGCCTGCCATGCCTCCTCCGGCGATACAGACGTCGGCATCCATCGGTTGGGTCTTGTACACGTTTTTGTCGATCTTGCCCGCGACGGGCAGCTCATCGGCCAGTACTTTTTCAGGGTCAACGAATATCATCCCCGAGCTCAGGCCCATCAGCTTGATGAAATCTCTGCGTTTCGTTTTCATGGTGATATGTTTTGGCGGGTCGCTGAAAGTGATTGTGTAATGTTCTTATGAAATTAGGAAAAAAATACCTCGATTCTCATGTGTTCATAAAAAAACAGTGAAGTTACGATATGAAAAAGATGAGATTGGAGGAAAAAGCCCCTCCGGCGGTGGCGCCTGTAGTAAATCATCTAAATCTCATAAGCTAGCGTTAAGTCAAGAATACAATGGCGATGAGGTTGTCTCATGAGTTTCTGCCCAACTCTGTGTCTCCTTTGAGTAACTTTGTGACACAACCTAAGTAGCTGTTACACAGAGATATACAAAGAATACTCAGGGTTACACAAAGAATAATTACATAATTTCATGAAAGCAGTTAGCTTTTGAGACAGCCTCAGTTTTGGGTTGGCGCCTCTGCATCGTTCAAAAGCTTGCTCATATCTTCTCTTGTCAGAATTTCCATTTTCCCATACCCTCGTAGCTGCCTATATGTACGCCCGGATAACCATCTCCGAACTCAAAAAACTTTTTCAGGGCAAAGGTTGTCGATTGAAAAGCGATCTTATTCCATGGAATTTCATCCTCTGCAAACAACCTCACTTCCAGGCTTTCTTTAGTGGGGCCGAATTGTTCATTTTGCATCCGGGCCAGGAAGTGCAGATAGATCTGATTTACCTTTGGCAGACTGTACAGCGCATGTAGCTTTATGATTTTTACCTCGGCCCGTGATTCCTCTTTTGTTTCCCTGGCAGCGCCTTCTTCTGCTTTTTCACCGTTTTCCAAAAATCCTGCAGGCAGGTTCCACAGCCCCTTTTGCGGTTCGATGGCCCTCTTGCAAAGTAATACCTTGTTGTCGAATGTGGCCAGACAGCCAACGATCAGGCGGGGATTCTGATAAAATATCCTGCCGCAGTTTTCGCAGACATACCTTTTATAAGTATCCCCTTCAGGGACCTTCAGGTGTATCTTGTTGCTTCCGCAGTTACTGCAATAATTCAAAATATTCTATTTAATTTTTTCAAGTGCTTGATCCACGTAATCAAAAGTACTGAGGATCTCCGTTTTTCCGTCGATCACAGCCACATCATGCTCGTAATGCGCAGAAGGCTTGCCGTCGGCGGTCACGATGGTCCAGCCGTCGCTAAGCTGTTTCACACGCTTTGTTCCCATGTTGATCATCGGCTCGATGGCGATCACCAGGCCGTTCCGGATGATAGGCCCGCGGCCGCGCTTGCCGTAGTTGGGCACCTCGGGCGATTCATGCATCTTACGTCCCAGGCCGTGCCCTACCAGTTCGCGTACGACGCCATAGCCGTGTTTTTCTGTATAGGTCTGAATGGCATGGCTGATGTCGCCGATGCGGTTGCCTATTTTCATTTGTTTAATGCCCAGATATAAGCTTTCTTTTGTCACCTCAAGCAGTTTGGCAACTTCAGGGGCAATCTCCCCCACAGCAAAAGTGTAAGCCTGGTCGCCGTAGAAACCGTTCATGAGTACACCGCAATCGATGGAGACGATATCACCTTCGACAAGTGGCTTTTTCGAGGGGATCCCGTGCACGACTTGTTCATTGACGCTTACGCACAACGTATTGGGAAAATCGTATAATCCCAAAAATCCGGGCGTGGCCTGATGGTCCCTGATAAAGGTCTCGGCAAGCTGGTCGAGGTAAAGGGTGGTGACGCCGGGCTTTATTTCTGCGGCCAGCATCCCCAGCGTTTTCGAAACGAGCTGAGCGCTTTGCCTCATCAGTTCTATCTCTTCCCTCGATTTTAATTTGATCATAAAAGGCAGTTTTCAATTATGGCTGCAAAGGTAATATTTTTTTGATTAGCGTGTGTGTGATTGATTATCCCTAAAATCAGCATGGGAAAAAGGTCATTATTTCATGGAAATAGCATCGGGAGGTCAGACATTGTCACCAGACAAAGGGAATGACGCGCTTTCGGCCAGTGGGATAAGCCGGGAAATATTCTTTATACCATTCGTGATGGTTACTCGCACGCGGGCCGAGATTGCAGAACGTCCAGATGGCAAATGATAATGCGGGCAGGTTTCTCGCTGCCAGGGCGAAGCCCGCCCACTCGATGATCTCGCCGAAATGGTTCGGACAACTGATGTATTCGAAAAGCCATCCCCTGGGGATTTGGTAGCCGTTACCCTCATTGCGCAGCGCGATGAGCTTGTTATCGGATCTTATATTGATGGCGTAGCCCGTAAAAAACAGGATGATGCCCGCTATGGCAAAGACATTGAACAGGCTGCCCGATTGGCCGTTGATGAACCCGAGGTAATACCCATTCAGAAAACCGTTAACAAGGTTGAAAAATATGCCGCTCACCATGATAAAGACAGGCATCTTTTTGCCTTTCGTCCTGATCTTAAATGGAAAGATCAGCGTGCGGTGAAAGTAATGGAATATCCACAGCAGCACGAGAATCCATGACAAAAGGTCTTTTTCCTGCGGGCCGAGAATAACAAGGAGCGGGAAGAGCAGCAATGCCGGCACCTCCATCCAGAACCAACTCCAGTGATTGTCTGTCATAGGCCCCCAGCCTGTTTTCGTGTGGCGACCGTACGGCACACGTATCTTTAAGAGGATTGGAAATAGTATAAACGGGATGATGATCCAGATAAGTAAAACTGTTTCAAACCAATTCATTCGTTGGGGCAGATTACAATTAAATGATTCGAAGATATATGATTTTCTCTATTTATCAGTTTGCAAAAGAATTTTTCTGATGATGAGTGCCGGATTACACTCACTTGCAATGAGCAAATACCTGGAATTTATTATGGAATCTTACGAATGTGGATAAGTTTGTTTATAAGGGGTAATTATGGTGTATAAATGCGTTATAATGATAAAATCTGAGTGTTTAAATTGTGTATAAATTTCAGTAATTTTTTTTGGCGGGTAATGATAATGCTATTATCTTTGATATTACCAAGTGAGAGATAAAAGGCCGGGGGTAGAATCCCGGGCTAAGACTCAAAACTTGGGAACGGAGTGTGAAGGAACGGAGGTCGCAAGACCAAAGTTTGAAACGGGAAACCGCAGAAGCACAAAGTTCATCACTTGCGATCGAAAGATCAAAAAGTGAAGGTTTTGAGTCTAAGGTCATGATCCCGGGTAACTGGGTGAAAGTCATAATAACTGTAGCTTGGCGCGATGATGATGCTACGGCATCCCATCGTGGAGAGGGAATAAATTCGAATAGAATTCATTCCCTCTTCTGTTTTATACCCCTCTACTTTTTTGCCTTGAGAAGTTATTTTAAGCCTTTGTCATAAAATTAAAGTCCCCGATCAGTAAAAATCATTGTTACAATTTATTCGGATTTCACCTTGTCTCCGGACAGAGAAAAATTGAAGATGTCTTTATCAGAAATCCAGGGCGTTCCGGTTAATAATTGACCATTTCCCATACGCATTACCTCATCGGGTTTCCGGAGAATAGGATCTTTTAAATTTTTCAGTCATTGCATTAATAGTTTATTGGTTAAAATCCGGAAGTTTAAGAGTAGTTAACCATCAATCTGAAATTATTATATCCTTTAACCCAAAATTCTCAATAGGAGGATTTCGTTATGAGAGG
>WGED01000528.1 GCA_015492915.1 Cyclobacteriaceae bacterium | reverse complement strand
GGAGGGGAAAATATGGTTATAAACGGGTATGTTGATCGTCTGCGGCAATCGTTTTTTAGGCACCTGGGCATTGACAGCCAATACGGATAGCATTAACAAGGAGATTGTTTTCAACATTTTCATGGAAAATCGATGATTTTTTGGTTAAGATAACAACGATGGTTGAAGCCTCAAAATGCCCCTTTGATAGAAGATGTATGAAAAATAGTCATTTTTTCATAGATCACCCGTTCCTGGCGATCTGCTTCAGTCTGTCGTAATCAGTGATCAGGATGTTCTTGCCGGAGAGTTTCAGGATGCCGTCCTTTTCAAATTCCTTCAGGAATTTTATGGCGCTTTCTGTGGAGATGGAGGCAAAATCGGCAATGTCCTGGCGAGTGAGGTGCTGAAAAATATTCTCTTCCAGGAATGTTTTGTCAGAGAGGTAGAGCAACGCCGAGGCCATCTTGCCGCGCATCTGTTTGTAGGAGACGTTGGTGATGATATCGAGCAGATGTCGTTCTGTGGTAAAGACCCTTGAAGTGATCCGCATGGCAAAATCACTGTTTTTTATCAGCAATTCCTTTAGACGGTCCTTGTCGATGATGCACACCAGCGCGTCGGTTACCGCTACAGCGGAATAGCGGTAAATCTCCTCGCCAAAGACGGAAGCGAAGGCGAGAAAATCACCCGGTTTGGCAATGCGGATGTTGATCTTTTTGTTGTAGCCTGTCTGCAGATACACCTTCACAAGCCCTGCCTGCACGTAGATGACATAAGGGGCAAAGGCGCCCTGCTTGAAGATATTCTCTCCCTTGGTATAGAGCAGTTGCTTTTTCTTGTGCTTCAGAAATTCCTGTTCGATCTTCGGCAGCTGATGTATCCGGTCAGGCTTCCACTGTTCGGTCATGCTTTGCGCTAATGGTTTTCAGGGTCAATTTTTTCAATGCGCAAAGGTAAAAGATATAATTCGAGGCATGAAATAATTGCGGTTTTATCTGTTAGCACCGTTTGTTTTGTACCCTCTCAAATTGTGGCGAAATGATTCATGAGAAAATGACGATTTTATCATGGAAGCGTCATAGTAGCCAGGCCAGGCGATTACTGCCATCCAAACAGCTTACGTCGAAAATCCTTGAAATGACCCAAACCTGAAATATGACAGTTTTTAAACTGAATTAATTCAGTTTTGAGGCAGCTAACCAGAGCATGTTTTTCGTAGGTCTGACATGGATTTCGGGCTAATTTTGCCGCCGGAAAATGATTAAGGATATGATCAGAGTGGCGATTCCCGTTTCGGAAAATAATCTGAGTGAGCGCTTTGAACGGTGCTCGCACTACAGTATCTATGAGATCGATGACCATGCTTCCGTCAGCCGCCGGTTGGAGGTGTCTTCGGAGGAGTTTGCCGGAAATCTCCCCGAATCCATGCAGCGCCATGGCATTACGGATGTCATCGCGCATGGCATTGACAAACAGTCACTCAGCTATTTGGCAGAGACGAAGATAAACGTGTTTGTGGGCGTGAACATCACCGATCCGGAACATCTGATCGAGGAGTATCTGAAAGGGAGCCTGCGCTCCGATATCCATGAATTAATCGACTGAAATCCATGGCAAAGCGTAAAAAGAAAGGCAGAAGACAAAAGATCGTTTCGGCGCTGGCCGACAGAAGGCGGTGGATACAGCTCGTGTTGGGCATTGCCATTTACGTCTTCGTGAGCTACTATCAGATTTCGTTGTGGTGGGTGGTGGCAGCCGGATCGGCCATCGGTATCATCTGGGGCAAGGTATTCTGCCGCTGGATGTGCCCTGTGGGCATTGTGATGGAGATGATCATGAAGATGAGTCCGAGCCAGGAATTTCGGCAAATGTATCAGTATCATAAAATAGGCTGCCCGATAGCGTGGATCTCCGGATGGCTCAATAAATTTTCAATTTATAAAATTCAACTGAATTCGGACACATGTACTGCCTGCGGCAAGTGTGATGACGCCTGTTATCTGCCTGCCATCGACGGACAAAAATACAGTTTATACAAAACCGGTATGGCAGATCCGGGCGAAGATTTCAGTTGCTCGAAGTGCCTGATATGCGTAGCCAAATGTCCCAACGGCAGTCTGAAATTCAAACCGGTTTTTACGCTGATGAAATAAAGTTTTTAGAAAAATAAGTAATAAGCAATAGTCAATAAGCAATAGTCAATAAGCAATAGTCAAAAAGCAATGATCAATAAACAATAGTCAATTGATTGAACAATAAATCTTTAGCAATATGTCAACAACAATAATCGTAGCGCTCGTTTGTTTAGGCCTGTTCATCCTCTACATTGCCTATAATTATCGCAAAATGGCCAGGATGGAAAATGTGCCGCCGAGCGATAAGATCGTGAACCTGAACAACAAAAATTTCAAAATAGCGACAAGGTCGGGCATCGTGCTTATCGACTTCTGGGCGTCGTGGTGCGGTCCCTGCAAGATGGTCGCGCCCGTCCTGAACGACATCGCCGAGACAGAGAGCGATAAGGTGAAGGTGACCAAGGTGAATGTGGATCATAACCAGGCGCTGGCGCAGCGGTACAAGGTCAGGAATATTCCCACCCTCGTCATCATGAAGAATGGCAAAGAGGTGAAGCGGCTTGTGGGCTATAAACCAAAAAAGGCGATCATGAACGAGGTGAACAAGCTGCTCAAGTAAAAACATGAAAAAATGACGAAAAAAGGTATCTTTAAAATAATCGGGGGTATCGCAATAGGGGGCTTCGTCGGCTTTCTCTACTGGCGGGTTATAGGCTGCAATGCAGGAAGCTGCCCCCTGACGTCAAATCCTTACAATACTGTGATGCTGTTTGCCGCCATGGGTGGATTTGTGGCTTATGACAACAGACGAAAAGAAAAAGAAACCAATTAAAACCATAATAAGACAATGAGTATCAGTCAAATACAAGTGAGATATTCGGAGTTGGCCGAAGACACCTGCTGCCTGTCGTGCGGAGGTGCTATCGACTATGCTAAAGCGCGACCGGGAGAGGTTTGCGTTGACCTCGGCAGCGGCCGTGGCACAGACGTAATCCGCATGGCGCAGGAGGTTGGCCCGGAGGGCTTTGCCTACGGTATCGACATCACCGACGGCATGCTGCGCAAGGCGGAGCGAAACGCTGCCAGGCTGGGTGTTGAAAATGTGCAATTCATTAAGTCGAACCTGGAGGATATCCGGCTACCCGATAACAGCGTGGATGTGATCATCTCCAACTGTACCATCAATCACGCGAGCGATAAGTACAAAGTGTGGCGCGAGGTGGCCAGGATTCTGAAGCCCGGCGGCAGATTCGTGGTCAGCGATATCTATTCCACGGAAGTGGTGCCCGAAGAGTACCGCAATGACCCACAGGCCGTGGCCGAGTGCTGGGCAGGCTCCGTGACGAAGGAAGAATACCTCGACCAGCTTGAGAAAGCGAGATTTATGGATATTGCCATCCTTGAGGAGAGCGTGCCCTATCCCAAGGGCGCCATCATGGTGGTGAGCTGGACCATCGAAGGAAGGAAAGATCAATAAGAATTCTTTGTTTTATTATTCATATAAATGTTAGCTGATGAAAACGCTGATTAAAGCTAAGAAGAGTGACAGGAAGGTGGCGCAGTGTTGCGCCAAGGTGTCGAAGCATGTGATGGGCTGTCACGATTAACAACAATTGAGCCCCGGCATTGGTTCCGGGGTTCAATTTTGTATTGCAAATGTGATGATCCCCGGCCTTTTGCGCGGGAAACGGCGGAAGAGAGGTGCCGGGATCCCCAGATTGCAATAAGTATTTTCATGAAAAAATGATGATTTTCTCATGGATAATTTTATTGAAGGATGAAACCAATGGAATACTCAAAACACAATATCTTTTCGAAGATCGCAAGTTCGGATCAGTATTTTATCGTCAATCCTTTGTCGGGACAGGCGGATATCCTCAATCCGGAGGAAGCGCAGCGCTATATCGACAAGAAGATCGAGGATGTGGAGCAATATGTCGAAAAGGGCTATCTCGTTGATCCTGAGGAGGAAGAGCGACGCTTCAGGGCGCAATACCTCGATTTTATCGACGAGCGCGACAATGACGAGGTTCAGCTTTTTTTCACGCCCTGGTACACCTGTAATTTCGACTGTTCGTATTGTTTCCAGGATGAATATCTGAATCCGCAACAGGTGCTCTCCGATGAGGTCATCGAAGCCTTTTTCCGCTATGTGGACGAGCGGCTGGCTGACAGGAAAAAATATGTCACCATTTTCGGCGGCGAGCCGTTGCTCACATCCCCGTCGAAAAAAGATGCCATCAGGCGCCTGATCGAAGGGGCCAACAAGCGCGGCCTCGATGTGGCCATTGTGACCAACGGCTATCACCTGACGGAATACATGGACATCCTGAAAAAGACCAGCATCCGCGAGATACAAGTGACGCTTGACGGCACGGCACAGGTGCATGACGCCCGCAGGATGTTGAAGGGCGGCGGCGGTAGCTTTCACAAGATATCCGAAGGCATCGATCAATTACTCGAAAACCATATCCCCGTCAACCTGCGCATGATCATCGACAAGGAGAACGTTAATGACCTGCCTGCCCTGGCGCGCTATGCCATTGAGAGGGACTGGACGAAAAGCCCGTTTTTCAAGTCGGCGCTCGGCAGGAATTACGAGTTGCACCATTGCCAGACCAACAACCAGCGGCTGTTCAACCGTATTGAGATGTACAAGTACATTTATGACCTGGTGAAGGAGCATCCGGAGATCCTTGAGTTTCACAAGCCTGCTTTTTCCATAGCAAAGTTCATCTTTGAGAATGGCGAAATGCCCAGCCCATTGTTCGATTCGTGCTCCGGCACCAAGACGGAGTGGGCTTTTGACTACACGGGCAGGATCTATGCCTGCACGGCCACGGTGGGCAATGCGGGTGATGAACTGGGGACGTTTTACCCTGAGATCACGCTGGATGAGGAGACCATCGAGGAGTGGGAAGAGCGCGATGTGCTGTCGATCGGTGAATGCACCAACTGCGCACTACGGCTGGCATGCGGCGGTGGCTGCGCGGCCATCGCAAAGAACAGGATGGGCAAGCTGCACGCACCCGACTGCAGGCCCGTAAAGGAGTTGCTCGAGCTTGGAATCGGATTATACTCGGAAATGGAAATAAATCCATAAAATCCCCTCCTTGGAGGAGCTGGGGGTGGGTAATTCTTTGTCCGGCAGATAATTGATGTATTGTTGCGGAACAGATAGAAAAATTTGAGTTGAAAGAATAAATTAATCGTACGATAAAATGAAAGAGATAACACATAAGGAATTTGAACAAGAAGTGCTAAACGGTGGCAAAGTCGTCGTGGATTTTTACTCAACCGAGTGTCCGCCATGCGAGGCCCTGGCGCCAAAATTCGAGAACCTTGACAAGCTCTACGGCAAGGACGTCAAATTTGTAAAAATATTCCGTCAGGAAAACCGCGATCTCGCGGAGAGCCTCGATATCCATGGCTCGCCGACCGTGATATTTTATGAGAACGGCAGACTTGTGGGTGACAGGCTGACGGGGGGCATCAAACGGTCGGAACTGATCAAGAATTTGAACGCGTTGTTGCCTGAAGAGCGTGTAAAGGAGATCACTACGAAGATAAAGCCGAAGGTTTCGGAATATGATGTCGTGATTCTTGGGGGCGGTCCCGCAGGATTGACGGCAGGCCTCTATCTGTGCCAGGCCAGGGTGAAGGCTGCGCTGATTGATGTGCAGTTGCCCGGCGGACAGATATCCTCGACACACAAGATATCGAACTATCCGGGTTTTGTGGAGCCACAGCCGGGCTACATGCTGGCGCACTTTATGTCGGAGCAAACCAAGATCTGTGGCACGAAATACAAAGTAGCCGTGGATGTGGCCAAGGTGGATCTGAAGAACAAATACGTCGTGATCGATGAATACGAGACCATCCACGCCAAAAAGATCATTCTAGCCACGGGAGCCTCGCCGCGGTACCTCAATGTGCCCGGTGAGCGCGAGCTGAAAGGCAACGGCATATCCTATTGCGCAACATGCGACGCCAAATATTTTGTGGAGAGAGATGTAATTGTTGTCGGTGGCGGCAATACGGCTATCGAAGAGGCGGACTTTATCGCCAAATTCGCGCGAAAAGTCACCATCATCCATCAGTTCGACAAGCTGCAGGCCAACAAACAGGCACAGGAGAAGGCTTTTGCCAATCCGAAGATCGAATTTGTGTTCGACACAGAGCCTCGCCGCTTTGAGAAGAACGGCAACAAGATCTTCGTCGATACGGAAAACATCAAAACAGGGGAGAAGGGCCAGCTTGTGGCAGACGGTGTATTTATTTTCGTCGGTATGAAGCCCAACACAGAGCTGTTCGAAGGAGATCTCGAGACAGACCAGTGGGGTTACATCAAAACCAACGAGGACATGCTCACCAACCTCGACGGTGTGTATGCCGTGGGCGATATCAGGAGCAAGAAATACAGGCAGATCACCACGGCCGTGGCTGACGGCACCATCGCTGCCATCTCCGTGACCAGGGAGCTGGATACGTACTGAAAAATCATCAAAATGTCATAGCTTTCAGAAGCCGGGGCCTGTAAAGTTTCCGGCTTTTTTTGCATGAAAAAACAGTGATTATTTCCCACCGCAAACCCTTTCATTCCCTGAAGGGAGCCAACGCGCGTTGGAATGCCCCTTCAGAGGTCAGGGGCAGCGCAGGCCATGAAAAAACGATGATTTTCTCATGGAGCAGGGCTCATTCAAACCAGATCTTGTCGATACCCATGTTGCAGCCTGTTTTGCTGCGGGCATCGATCTGGAAATACAGTTTATACACTTCTCCCCAGTCAATGGTGTCGCTGCCTTTCATGTCTTTCAGCGACACCTCAAATACGAACGGCCCCTCCCAGGCTTTCGCCGTACTGCCATAGGTGGCGGCGCTCCTTTTTCCCCAGAATGTTACATTCACACCGTTCACGGTGCTTTTGGCTTTGAAAGCGATCTTTAGTTTTTTGTAACGCCTCAGGTCCAGCTTCATATAATTCTTGCCCGACGTGTCAAAACCGTAGCCCAGCTTTACCATGCCCCTCGTGTTGTACGGGAAATTAATGCCCATCTCACCATTTTTGACATTGATCTGCAGGGAGCGCCCTGAGGGGTTGTAACCGACCTCGGGATGGATCATTCTGATATTTCCGGCAATGCTGCTGCTTTCTAAATATATTTTCCTGTTGTCTTTTTTTGAAAAGAAGCGCGTCTCCATTGTTCCCGTCGAGAAGTCATCGACGATAAGCTGCGCGTTGGCGCTGAGATGAAATAAGAGAGCGAAAAGGAGGATTGATAGTTTCATGATTCTTAAGGTTTTATTTAGAGGTTGAGTAATTGGTTTTGAAAAGGGTTCCTTGTAAAAATTCAAACCTTAATAAAAGTCCATATAAACATGTAAACATAAGATGATCAAAATATTTTACGCTCCGAGAATTTTCCGGGCTGCCAAGAGGGCACAGCACCCCTTACATATTGTTATTCAGAAGGCGCAATCCGAAGAATCTGCAGAATGATGTAATGCCATGTTTCGAACAGAAGAATCTTCGCTTCACGTTGTTCAGCTCCGATTGACGAATGAATAATTGTCTTGAACTATGATTAAAACGGTTGAATGAAAACTATGATTACCTAAAAATCAGCGTTCGGACAAATCACGGTTTGTGCCCTTATCAACGAATCACATTCACTCCCTGCTTCAGCTTCACGGACTGCTCACCGTATTCAAAGCGGCCGATGACGCCATCAGGCAGGGTGATCGTTCCTTCCACCCTTCCTTTATTATCTTTGGAAAAATCGACGCTGAGCATGCCCGCTGGATGGGGGAGGGCAGCTTTGATCTTTGTCAGGTGGTCGAAACAGGGACTGATGAGCACTTCTTTGAATCCCGGCGCGACGGATTGTATGCCCGCGGTCATGTTGAGGAAGTCGAAGCATGGGCTGGCGCTCCATCCGTGGCAGTCGGAGCGTGGGTTTTCGTCCTTTTCGCCGAAGGTGGTTAGCCCTTCGTTGATCATCTTTTTCCACGGCTGCAGCCGGGACAGGTATTCATCGGCCAGGCCCGTTTTGAGCATGGCGCGGTGCACATAAAATCTGAAATACAGCGACGCCCTGATGAGGTCATCGTCCTTAAGGATACGCTGCATCATGTCTTTTTGCTGTCTTGGCGGGATGGCATTAGCGAGTATGGCAAAGGTGTTGGTATGCTGGGAGAAGACATCCTTTTCAGGTCTTTCAGCGATCAATTTCCTTCCGGGATCATAGCAGTGGCTTATCACGCTTTCATTGACGGCCCGGGCGTTTTTCATGAATTTTGAGGCTTTTTCATTCAGGCCGAAATGGCGGAAAATGTCCGCGGCTGACTGCAGCGCCAGCGAATACTGCAGGCTGATGTTTGCCGAGTGCCCATCGTCTGCACCAGGGGGGATGCCGTTGGCGAAGCCTTCCGCCCAGTCCGTGAAATTCCACCATTCGAGCGGGCCGGTCATGCCTGTCTCATCCACATGCCTGCCGAACCATCCGATCACGCCTTCGATACCTGGCAGGAACTGTCTGATGAACTCGGGGTCATCTCCGTACATCATATAATCGTGCATCATGTGTATCCAGATGAGTGAGTAGGGCGGGATGATCTGCACGATGTAGGAGGGGTAGCGGCTTTGTGTGAGGCCCATGGGCAGGCGCGAGTCGTCGAACTGGCTGATGGCCTTGCGCATCAGCCTGTCATCGCCCGACACTGTAATGGACACGAGCGCCTCAATGCGCGTGTCGCCGATATACTGCAACTGCTCGTAATAGGGGTCTTCGTAACCCTCTGTGGCTGAGTTTCTTGTCGTACGCCAGGCAATATCCCATATCCTGTCCAGCCATTCGTCATCGGTATGAAAATATGCCTTTTCTTCATAGGGATAAACCGTATAGATATTGTAATAATCTTCGATGGTCAGGGGCTCATCGCCTGTGTTGATGTCGAGCTGCACGTAGCGGAAGGTGCGCATGCCCAGCGGCTTGTATTTTCTGTGCTTTCCACCGTCCGTTCGGATGATGTCGTAGTAACCGCGCATCTCGAGGCCCTCCGTCTCATTCCTGTTGCCCTTGCGCCATATGTAGGTGGGCGATTCCGCCTTTTTCCCATAGAACAACCCCTCGGCATAGGTGATCTTTATTTCGGAACCTTTGCCGCCACTCACGATCAGTTCGGGATATCCGATCGTGTGCAACTCATGATCGAGCAGGATGGTCACTTTTTTGTTCGCGGTGACCGTAAGCGGGTTATTGCCTGTGAAAAAGGGCGCCGGCTCATGGATGTTTTCCGTACGGGCTATCCTGCCGAAACGCGTCACCGTCTCTTCCATCATCGGGATGGTGCGTGGCACGAGAAACCACGTGCTGCCGTACAAAAAGCCGTACCCCGCGGCAAACTCCACCATCGCCAACCGCGGGGACAGCCATTGACTCTCGTCAAAATCCGTCTCCTGCCATCCCCAGGGGTATTTTGTGCCGTCCACCATGTCGCCGGGGCCTGCGGCATAGTAGCCCCCCACCGAATCGCTGACGAACGGGATGTCGGAAAATGCCGCATTTTTCATGACTTTCCAGCCGTTTTCCATGCGTGTGTCAATGTCGGCCGGAAGGCTTTTGTCACCCTGCAGGATGAAAGCGGTCTGGAAAGTGATCTGCTTGGCGGGCCTGAATTCGCCAAAGTTAACCACCTCGGCCGCTATGACATTTTTGCCTTTTTTCATATAGGGCGAGAGGTCGAGGGTCTCATAGCGCCAGTGCAGCAGGTCGCCGCGTGAAGGGCCGGAGCAGACGTACTTTCCGTTGACATACAGGCGATAGCGGTTGTCGGCCGAGACATAGATGGTGAATGGTTCAGGCACGGATGCCAGCGTAAAGGTCTTTCGGAAAATGAACACGCCGTAATCAAGCGTGGATGCGGTGGGATGCGTGATCCATTGCGCCTTCCAGGAATGTTTGAGCCCTGAGATGCCCTTGCCCTGCCTGTTGGCTTTAACGCCTGATTCTTGGGCTCGGGAGTTGGTGATCATGAAAAAGAAAAATATCAGAAAAAGCAGAGGCAGGCGCCGTTTCATATCGTCGAACTTTTGGGTTTTAATTTAAGAACATTCCTAAAGTAAATTTGCCCCCAAATATTTCAATAATAAAATCAATAACACAAAAAAAGCCCCGCCGTACACCGGAGGGGCTTCATGAGATTTATGTTATTTTACTTTTTCTTCTTTTCATCGATTGGTGGGATCGGGAAAGGCTTCATAATGGCAGCAGCCACTTTTTCGGCATTTCTCACAGGATCGGACGGGTTTTCATC
>WGED01000527.1 GCA_015492915.1 Cyclobacteriaceae bacterium | reverse complement strand
GATTATCGGAAAGTAAAAGTAATCAATAAGAAAGAACCTACCTTAACAGAGTTGCGGAATTTATGCAAAATTTTGTCTTACCCCTCGTTCGAACAATTTGCCGCCCAAATTAAAAAAATCGCCGATCTGGATGAAATCGCCACCTGGAGTGCCCACGCACTACTATGTGGCAGCGGACACCAAAACATCCACAACATCAAGCTCTTTTATAATACCGCTTTGCAGAAATTTCAATTTATACCCTGGGATATTGCCGGATTTGGTCATTGGGGTGCCTGGCCAAACCGGCCGCAGCCTTCCTGGGCTATGGATCTAGATTGGGCCTCCAACAATTTCGTCTACAGATTGAATTTATTGCCCGAATTTGTGGAAAAAAGGAACCAAATCCTCTGGAAAGCACTGAACGGCGATCTATCTGTGGAGAAACAACTTGAGATTGTGGATCAGTATTATAGAAAAGTCAGATACCATATTTATGCCGATGAGGACAGACAGGCTTCGGAAGAAAAATTCACTTATCAGGAATTTGAAGACGCCGTTGAAGCACTAAAACAATGGATTAAACTCAGAGCGCGATTTATTCTGACGGAGTTGCAAAAAGCCGATCTCCGCGTGTCGACCACTGCCCTTTCGCAATCGGAGCTCCATCTTCAGAATAATGACACCAAATTTGTAGATGGGATTCTAATTAAATTAGGAACCGGGCAACAGTCCGGCGTGATTCTCCACAGGCTTTCCATCGGCCAGTTGAGATCAAACATCCGGCCAGAAAATATCAAACTCTTCCTGGATGCGAATGCTAATGGGCAGCTGGATTTTGCAGATCGAGAGATCGCGGTAGCCTCAAAAAGGATTCGTCGGAACTCATCAGGAGTCGAAATCGATCTTGAAATTGAGGAAAAACTTTTGCCAGCACGCAAGCAGTATTGGGATCGCTTTTTTGACAACCCTGATAAGGGGTATGTGTTGCAGCCAAGACCCTTCTATCAATATTACCAATTTATTCTTGCGTACCAGGCACACCCAACAGATCCTCTTCAAAAAATCTTTTCGGAGAATGTAAAACTTTGGGCGCGAAATGCCATAACCGGCGATGAAGTCATTCCGCAATACTTCCAAAGTGATCCAGAAGAACCTTTTGCGTTGCGCTACCGAGAAAAGACCACTCCTCTGCTGGCAGGTAACGTTTCTGCACTGGCGGTTTTAGATGAAAAACGTTCTGCCGCAAAAGATTTAACCGAAACCATCCAGAAATTGGCCGGAAAGAATAAAATAGTTCTCCCTGCCGGCGAATATACACTAAAATCAATCCTGCGAGTCGGTTATGAAGACACCCTGATTTTCACTCCAGGGACATCCGTAAAAATATTTCCGGGTGCCTCCATCTACGTAAGAGGCGTCCTGAATGTAGAAGGGACGCCGCAGGAGCCGGTGATTTTTGAAAATGCTCTACCGGGACAGGCGTGGGGATGCATCGCCTTCCATAATACCGATAAAATTTCCACCATTTCAAACGCTGTCGTCCGGTACGCCGGCATGGCCAGCATCAACGGTACTTATTTCACAGGCGGTGTTTCAGCGTATGACGCGACCATTATTCTTAAACATACAACCTTCGACAGAATCCAGGCAGATGACGGGCTAAACGTAAAAAATTCAGCCACGAAAACCATTGCCTGTCGCTTCATCGAATCGGCTGATGATGCTATCGACTACGATTTCTCAGAGGGAGAAATTCGAGATTCCTATTTTTACAAGCCCGGTGGCGATGCCATTGATTGTGGTACTGCGAATCCTTTGGTTTATGGAAATGTGGTGGAATACGCTACTGATAAAGGCGTATCGGTAGGTGAAGCCTCTTCACCGAAAATCATTAATAACATCATCTACGGAAGTCATTACGGCATTGCCGTGAAAGACGATTCCAATCCCATTATTCGAAACAATACCCTGGTGCACAACGATATTGGCATATCATTTTATATTAAAAAGCCGGATGAATTTGGCTGCCCCACAGCCACTCTTTCGCACAACATTATCTGGTTCAACAAAACACAGATTGAAAATCTCTGTCAGGCTGAATTCTCTATTACAGACTCTGCTGTTGAAGGGGGATTTCCAGGCAAAAACATATATGAGGTCGCTCCCGAATTGCTGCCCAATTCTCGGGGTTTAGAGTATCTATTAAAGCCACAATCCTTTTATGCCAAACAAAACATTGGAGCGCTTCGGAATCATGATTGAGCAAGTGGATCTGAAACGGTATGAATTCAAATATTTCATTGATGAAGACCAATATCACCAGATATTGGATGAAATCAGACCGTTTATCGAACTGGACAAGTATTCCAGAAAGGCTCCGGAACACCGCTATTCGGTGCATTCGCTTTATCTTGATAGTCACGACAGGACGTTTTATGAAGAAAAGCTGGGAGGCTATCAATATCGTAAAAAGATTCGGATAAGATGTTATAATCCTCAGTTCTATGCCGCTGAGAAATATTTTCTTGAAATCAAGCGGAGAAATCAGCTTCAAATCAGCAAAGGGCGCGTCCCGTTGTCCCGGGAGGCGATGCTGTTTTTGCTGGAGCATAATTTTCTAATTTATCCCGATGGGCTTGTCAACGGCAATGGTAAAGTCCAGGAGGTGCTGGAAGAGATTATCTATACCTGCAATCTTTACTCCCTTTTGCCCACTGTTTATGTGCTGTATGAGCGTGAAGCCTATCAGTCAAAAATTGACGATACGGTGAGAGTAACTTTTGACAGAAACG
>WGED01000526.1 GCA_015492915.1 Cyclobacteriaceae bacterium | reverse complement strand
GATATGCACTGTATTTAAAGCGGGGGCCCTTTATGTGCCTAATGCTTTTAACCCCAATGCTATCGATCCCGAAAATCGTATAGTCAAAGTATATGGTGACAATGTGGACGAAAATGATTTCTCCTTTAAAATCGTAAACCGATGGGGAAAAGTCATGTATCACACCAACAGCTTTGCCGAAGCTAATACCACAGGATGGAGCGGTGTGAACCGCAATACGGGAGAACATCAAGAGCTAAACGTATTTACTTATCTGCTTAAAGGCAAATTCCTTGATGGCAAACAATTTGAATTGGTCGGAACAATTACACAAGTGAAATAACCGGATCAGCAAATGAGGGGAGGAATAAAATATTTTTTGGTGTTCATGATGATGGCCGGAGTAACCCGGGCACAAGATCCCGTATTTTCACAGTTTTATAATTCGGAAGTGTATCTGAATCCGGCCCTTATTGGTCAGGAAAAGAACCTGTTTCTCAATTTTGCACATAGATCACAGTGGAGAAGCCTCGAATTCCCATACACCACCAATCAAATATCATTGATTATCCCTTATTATAAGGATAAACATGCCAAGCCGGAAGGCCATATCGGTGGGTTCGGCGTTTCTTTTTATGGTGATGAGGCAGGACAGGGAAATAACCTCAGGACATACGGTGGCAACGCCTCCTTCGCCTACAATCTGAATCTCTCAAAAAAGAGCACCAACATGCTGACTTTTTCGATACAGGCAGGCTTTATTCATAAAAATATTGATGTGAGCAAACTGCAATGGGGTGAGCAGTACAACCCTTTCATTGGATTTGACAACACGATCATCCCGGCTGACCTCGGACAAATACAAAACACCACATTTCTTGATATCACTGCCGGCGCATTCTGGCGATATTACGCCAGCGATGATCAAAAAACTATCAGGAGCTTATACCTGGGTTTTGTGGCGGCACATATGAACAATCCCGATGAATCTGTTATTGACGGTCAGGTAAACAGGTTGCCTGTTTTGTATAAACTTCATGGAGGAATGATCTTTGCACTGAGTGAAAAAGCGTCCATCTCGGCTAACTTTATTTCGCTCGAACAGGACCTGGTGAACCAAACTAATTTTGGCGCCTTTTTATCTTATAAATTACCCTTTGATACCAAAGGACAATTGAGTAATTTACTTACCAGAATTGGTGCATGGTACAGAGTGCAGGATTCCTTTATTGCCAGCATTGAATTTGTAACGAATCACCTCCAATTCGGGTTCAGTTATGATTGGAACGTGACGTCATTAAGATATAATAACCGCGGTACTGGTTCCTTTGAAATTTCCATGGGATACAGATTTTATAAACCAGCACCACCCAAAGTGAGATACTGATATTTAAAAACAACCAAAAATCATTACATGAGAATGAAACTTATCATCGGTCTTTTATTATTATCTTTTACAGGATATGCTCAGACTGTAAGGTGGGCTGACAATGTGATTGATTATTCGTCTCAATTTGGGAAAAGGCAATATTCCGTTAATCAGGTCCTCGGGAAACCTAACGTTCTGCCAAATCTCGGAGCCAACCCCAATGCGTGGTCACCCAAAAAGAAAGGTCGAAAAGAATTCGTGAAGGTAGGATTCAATTTACCCATGCCTATTCAACAAGTTGCAATTGCAGAAACACACAATCCTGGAGGAATTGAAAAAATATATGCATATGATAATGAGGGGAAAGAATATCTCCTCCACGCTTTCGAGCCCAGGCATCTCCCCATCGAAGGAAGGCTTTTTCGTTTCTTTTTTAACAAGACTCCATATAAAGTCGCCGCTTTAAAAATCGTAATCGATGGTAGTGTGCTCAGCGGGCATTTCGGTATCGATGCTATTGGAGTCTCCGATTCCAATGAGCCTATTAATGTAGAAATCAATATCACCGATGATATCAGTAACGACTATGTGCCTATAGCGCTTGGCCCCAATATCAACTCAGAATATAATGAATTGCGCCCTTTAGTGACGCCTGATGGGAAAATATTGTTTTTCAGCCGCCAAAATCATCCCGATAATATCGGAGGCGCAAAAGATGATGAAGACATATGGTTTGCATACAGGGATACGTTGACAGGTGACTGGCTTGAAGCGCAAAATGTGGGCAGACCACTTAATAACAAGGGGCCGAATTTCATCAGCTCCATATCTTCTGACGGCCAGGCCTTATTGTTATTACTGGGTAACGCCTATTACTCAAAAAACAAAATGACACAGGGTGTCTCGATATCCACAAGAAAAAAAGACGGCACCTGGTCGAACCCCAAAAATCTTGATATCATCGATGATTACAATTTGTCTGATAAGGCAAATTACTTCCTTACCAATGATAAAGAGACGATTTTAATGTCGGTGGAGAGAAAGGACAGCTATGGTGACCGCGATCTGTATGTGACATTTCTCCAGGAAGACGGAAGTTGGTCAACTCCGCTGAATCTCGGCTCAACAGTCAATACCGCTGCAGAGGAGGCCTCTCCCTATCTCGCCTCTGATGGGAAAACATTGTTTTTTTCCTCTAAAGGTTTCAGCGGCTATGGCGGATATGATATTTATCTTACCAGAAGGCTGGACGATACCTGGCAAAACTGGTCAGAGCCTGAAAACCTCGGTGCCGGCTTTAACTCACGGAAAGATGATATCTTTTTCAACTTTACTGATAACGATGAATATGCTTATTTTACTCGTGGCAGCGAGACAAATACTGACATTTATAAAGTAAAGCTCCCCTATTATCAAAAACCGGAAATGCTCGCTTCCATGATGACCGGCAATTACAAGAATCCCAACATAATTGTGGCTATTAAAGGAAAAGCGTTTGATTCATCAACAGGCAAGCCGATAGAATCTTCAATTGAATTCATCAGAATTGATGATAATGCCTCCATTGAGCTCGTGGCCTCTGATACTATTGACGGGTACAGGATCGATATAGCTCCTTATTTCAAATATCAGATTATCGCTAAATCTGACGGTTACTACAACACGATCGATACAATCGATTTGACCAGTTTAAGAGAAAGCGCAGAAATAAAGAAGAACCTGTACCTCGATCCCATCATCAAAGACGAGCCCATAGTGCTTCAAAATGTCTATTTCGATTTTGACAGTGATGTGATCCGACCGGAATCTTATCCTGAACTCAACAGAATATCCGAAATGCTACTCGATAACCCCACTTTGCATATGACCATCGACGGTCACACATGCGACATCGGAACGGATGAATACAACCTTGACCTTTCCATGAGACGTGCCCGGTCGATCGTCAGATATCTGGAAGGCAAGGGAGTGCCTCACACCAGTCTCGAATATCACGGTTATGGTGAATCAAGGCCCAAGATGCCCAATACCTGTGAAGCCAACAGAAAAATGAACAGGCGGGTTGAATTTGAGCTGAACGAGATGGAAGAAAAACCGGCGATTTAATTTCTTCCAGATTATTCCCAAAAGACAAAGTAGGTCAACAGCGATTAGCCGTTAATGCAGGATCTCCATGAGAAAATGCCTGTTTTCTCATAGGAGGAAATCTGGGGAACAGAAAATTTCGAGACTGGGTTTTGCAACTATAAAAAAACAGAAAATAGAATGAAACAATGCAGGGCAAGCCTGCACTGCATGATCACTTCGTGACGTAGTTGTCCAATTTGTACTTGAGTTCTTTGCGTGCGATGTGAATACGGTTTTTAACCGTACCGATGGGAATGTTCAGCTTTTCGGCGATTTCATGATATTTGTAACCAGTAAAATGCATCATAAACGGCACTCTATAAGCATCGTTAAGATTTTCGATGGCTTTGTTAATATCTTTTAATGCAAATTTTTCGTACGCTTTATTTTCGATCGTGCTTGAAGAGGAATTGATGAAATGCAAATTATCGGTGGTGTCGATAAATGTATTCTTCCTGATCATGCGCTGGTAGTTGGTGATGAAGGTATTTTTCATGATCGTGTATAACCAGGCCTTCAGGTTGGTGCCTTCGGTGTATTTATC
>WGED01000525.1 GCA_015492915.1 Cyclobacteriaceae bacterium | reverse complement strand
TTATTATTTCGTTTACAAAAATGTGCTGTTTGTCATACTCGATTCCAACGATGACGATGATTATAATCTGACGACGACGCAGGTTGATTTTGCCCTGGAGGCTGTCAACGGGCACCCTGAAGTCCGGTGGACGTTCGTGTTGATGCACCATCCTATATGGAAATATGATACAAATGGCAGGTTCCATCAGATTGAAGCGGCGCTGGCGGGGCGGAACCACACGGTAATAGCCGGTCATGAGCATCACTTTCAGCATTATGAAAAGGAAAAGAACAATTATTACGTGCTGGCAACGACAGGTGGCGGCAGTCGTTTGCGCGGCAACAGGTTCGGCGAGTTCGACCATTTTGCCTGGATCACCATGACCGACAGCGGTCCGGTGATGGCCAACCTGCGCCTCGATGGCATCCTGTCGCACGATATCGTGAATGAGGAAACGATCCCTATGGCGTATTCGATGCTCGATAACACGAATTTCCGGTATCTCGTGCTGACCAACGTGGGGGAGAAATTCAGGGATGGCACAGTGTATTTTTATTTTGAGAATAAGGCCAAAATACCCCTGAAAGTGGAAATGGCCATGTATCACCACCATCAGGCGGATGTCGTGCCGGCCACGGTCAGAGAGGTGCTGGAACCCGGTGAAGAAAAAATCATCGAAATTTCATTGAAATCTCATAAGCCCGAGAGCCATGAAGATCTGGGTGTTTTGCAGTACTACTGGAAGCTGAGTTATGAGAGTCCGGAATACAAGGACTTTTACCTCGATGGCAAAGCCGATTTTAAAATCGAAGCGAGCAAGCCTGATTTTTTTAAGCCGGCGACGGAATTATTTGTAGAATCCGTCGAATTGACCTATTCGTTCCCATATCCGATGCTCAAAGCCAATATGACAGTTGACGGCAATGATATTTCCGGTGAATTTTCGGGAAGTATGGTCATTGACAAGTCATCGGATTTTTCTGTTTACCTGACCAACAGTAAAGAACAGCGAACAAGGCCGGTTGAAAAGAGCTATGAAAAAACGACGTATTTAAAAGGAAAAAAGAATAGGGGGATTAGGCCGGGTCTGAACTATATGTATTATGAAGGGGCGTGGAGTACCTTTCCCGATTTCAGTAAACTAAAGCCTGTGGCAAAAGGCACGACTATGGATTATGACGTCATGGAACTGGCCAAAAGGCAGGACGATTTCGGAATCGTGTTTACCGGTTGGTTTGAGGCGCCGGAAGATGGTTTATACTTCATTCGCTGCAATGCCGATGATGCCGTGGCATTGAAAATTCACGGTAAGCTGGTGTGCATGGATGCTCGTAATGAAGTGCAACCGGGCGACAGAAAAGCTGATGAGTGGGGAGTAATCGCCCTCGGTAAGGGGCTGCATCCGCTGACAATCGAATATGTGGAGCGTACCGGCAATAAACGGCTGAGGCTGTACATAAAAAGGAGCGAAGACGGCCATCGTGATTATCTGGAGGTAAAAGATTATTTCAGAATTAAAAAATAATTGAAGTACGGAGCAGGATATTGACTGTCCGGGATGTCGGATTTGTCCCGGCTTCCTGCAATGAGCATTTATTAAAAATAAACTTCCACTTAAAAATCAATTTTACAATTATGAAAAAATTCATGTTTCAGACAACTATGATTTTTACGCTATTTTTTATTGTATCATGTGCAGCTAAGGAGGAAAATACCGGCAAAACGGAAACGGCAAAAAAGCCGGTCACTTGGGCTGAGAAATTAGGCTATCCGGCCGGCAAAAAAGTGATCATGCTCCATGCAGATGACGCCGGTATGTGTGAAGAAGCCAATATTGCGGTGAAGCAACTACTACTCGACGGCCATATCCAATCGGCTGCGGCCATGCCTCCGTGTCCATGGTTTGAGGATATGATCGAATGGGCGAAAGCACATCCCCGGATCGATGTCGGATTGCACCTCACCCTGACCAGTGAGTGGAAAACTTACAGATGGGGACCTGTAGCTCCTGCCGAGGATGTACCGGGTCTTATCGATGAAGAGGGCAAACTATGGCATGAAGTGCCGCAGGTTGTACAGCATGCCACCCCCGAGGAAGTAGCCAGAGAGGTGAGGGCACAGATCGAGAAATCCCTGGCGATGGGCTATAAGCCGGACCATATCGATACCCACATGGGCACCTTGTACGGGTCACCGGAATTTGCCAAAGAGTTTCTGAAGATTGCCATGGAATACGGCATACCCGCCAATGCCATCAATCTGTCGGACTCGGTTGTTGCAGCACACTTCAAGGCATCCGGATATCCCGTCTCAGATGAACTGATTCAATTCATGGAAAGCTATACATTGCCCAAGCTTGATTTTTTCACCAGTGCTCCCAAGGGTGATACTTACGAGCATAAAGTAGAAGCATTCAAACAGTTGATAAAATCATTGCCGGCGGGACTCACAGAGATCATTTTCCACCCCTCGATAGAAACCGATAATATAAAAACCATCACGGCGTCATGGCAGCAGCGCGAGTGGGAAGCAAAGATGTTTGCCGATCCTGATCTTATTAAATTCTTTGAGGATGAAGGCATTATCTTCACCAACTGGAAAGAGATTATGAAGCGGTTTGAAAAAATGGAAAAATAAACCATAACCCAACCCTCCAAGAGTTATGAACCCTTGGAGGGCTTATGAAAAAACCAATACAATGAAAACAAAAGCGCTGAGCGTTATAGCCATTTTATTGATATCGGGCCTGGCATTTCAGGGGTGTAAGCAGGCGCCTGAAACCAAAGCATCATCGGACAAATACAGGCTGGTGTGGACCGATGATCCTACAGCAACGATCACCGTGGCATGGAATCAGATACAGGCTGATACCAATCCTGTGGTGATGTACGGGACAAAGGATCACGGCAGAAAATTCTGGAAGTATGAAGGCTCCAAAACGGCTGACAGGGTACTCGACAAGTACGATATGCACACACATTTTGCAAAGCTGACAGGTCTGACGCCCGGCACAGCGTATTATTTCGTAATCAAAGACGATGCGGGAGTGAGCGACCGCTACTGGTTCCGCACCGCACCCGATAAGCCTGAGCCGTTCACTTTTGTGGCAGGAGGCGATACAAAGAGCAGTGGCAAGCCGTTGGATGCCGGCAGGGCTACGAACAGGATTGTTTCGAAGCTCAGACCTCTGTTCGTTCTGTATGCAGGAGACTTTTGCAGTGGCAACGGCACCGACGCCGGGCGCTGGCATCTTTGGCTGGATGATTGGCAGAAATACGTCACGACCTCTGACGGCAGGATGATACCGATCGTGCCGGTGCACGGCAATCATGAAAACGGCGATCAGGCCAACCTGAACTATATTTTCAATGCGCCATATCAACAGAATGACTCTTCGAAAATTTATTATTCGCTCTCTTTCGGCGGTGATTTTTTTCATGTTATTACACTAAATTCATCAGTGGGAGTTAATGGAGAGCAAAGAGACTGGTTGGAAAACGATCTGAAAAAACACAGGGATTTTACCTTTAAAATTGCAGCGTATCATAAACCGATCTGGCCTCACACCACGAGCAAGGGTGAACACCCCGAAGAGTACAACGCTTGGGCACAATTATTCTATGACTACGGTCTGGATATATCAATCGATGGCGATACTCATCTGAGCAAGATCACCTATCCGCTGCGCCCCGACAGCACTGCGGCAGACTCCTATATGGGCTATGTGCGCGATGATGAAAAAGGCACGATTTTCATGGGCGAGGGCAGTTGGGGGGCTCATCCGAGACCTAATGACGATGACAAGCCGTGGACGATCAAAAGTGCCAGCCTCAATCAGATCAAGTGGGTTCATGTAATGCCCGAAGAGGGAGACTTGCCGGACAGGCTCAGCATTTATACCGTGATCAGCGCTACCTACGGTGAGAAAGACACACTCACAGTTTATGATCAGGAGGTGGAGGCCCTGACGGAGGTCAACCTGATGGATATCCCGGCCAATATCAATCTGCTGGATTATGGTGAATACGGTAAGGTGATCAGGTATCCCTTCATACTGAATGAAATAGAATCCAAAGTAGGAGAGGAGAGTTTTTATGGCGACGGGTCTGGAAAATGATAAGGAATGTTTTCAATTATAAATCAATAAAAATGAAGCAGGTGGTTTTATGGTTTTTGGTAAGCACATCACTGATGATGACGGGATGTGATTCTCTTGGAAAAGGAGAAAAACGACCGACCGGATTTCACGCCAGTATAATTTTTCCACTGCAGCATGAGCATGTCCATGGGCCTACGATTGTGGAACTCCCCGGCGGCGACCTGCTGGCTGCATGGTTTCAGGGTTCCGGTGAGCGCTGGGCCGACGACGTGCGCATAATGGGTGCCAGATTGGAAGCGGGTGATACCGTATGGTCGGAGCCTTTTCTGATGGCAGATATTCCCGGCTTTCCCGATGTTAACCCCATGATGTTTCTCGACACGAAAAATCGCCTCTGGCTCATGTGGTATCCCGTGCTCGCCAATCAATGGGATACCGCCATCCCCATGTACCGTATCAGTGAGGATTACGATAAGCCCGGGGCGCCTGTCTGGGCATGGCAGGATGTACTCTTCGTAAAGCCGGGTGATAAAACCGAGCGGGGCATTCAACCCGGCGATCGCTTTGTGGAGGGTGTACGCAAGCAACTGGCGGAGTATGAGGAATATCTCAAGGAGGAGCTGTTGCCAACATTTCCAGAAGAAAAACATCCGTTTCTCATGAAATTATGGGAAAAATACAAGCATGATGTTGACAGTCTGGCAGCGGGCAGGAATATGGTGAGGAAAGGCAGGCTGAAGGAAGGAGATAAAACTGTCGATGCGAAACTGGGTTATCCTCTTACACGGCGAATCGGCTGGCAGACCAAAAACAAGGCGGTCATCATCAGCGACCGTATTATCGTGCCTTTGTACTCCGACGGGTTTAATTGTTCACTTTTTGCTATCACCGACGATCTCGGGAAGACGTGGCAGTTCAGCAATCCCGTGATCGGAGGCATCGGTATCCAGCCCACCATCGGCATTGCACGCGACGGAAGGCTCACGGCTTATCTTCGTGATAACGGCCCGCCGCCTCAACGTATGCAGCAAACCTGGTCGGAAGACGGGGGGCTCACATGGACTATCGCGAAGGACACAGACATACCCAACCCAGGCGCCGGATTCGACATGACAAACCTGAGCACCGGCGAATGGATCATGGTTTACAATGACCTGGAAAACGGGCGGTGGGACCTGACAGTTGCCATTTCCGATGATGAAGGCAAAACATGGAAATGGAAAAAAAGGCTCGAGCATGATGACCGGGGCGAAAAAGCCGCATCGAGCCATTACCCGGCCATAATTCAAGGTAATGACGGGATGATCCATGTCGTGTACAGCTTCCACCGCAGAGATGTAGAAAGGGTACATTCCAAAACCATCAAATATGCTTCCTTCCCCGTGAGTTGGGTAAAAGGGGAGTAGGGAGCTCGAAGCTGGAAGCGGGAAGCATGAAGCTCGAAGCTGGAAGTCGGAAGACGGGAGACGGATGACTGGATCTGCTATATTAATCTGCGATAGCAGACGGGCGATTTAAGATTTAAGATTTTTTGGATCGCTAATCGCCAATCTCAAATTGCATATCGCAAATCAGCCTTCACATACTTCTGTCCATGGATTTTCAATGATTTTTCATAATCTCAATGCTCGAAGTTAGAAGCGGGAAGTCAGGAAACCGAAGACGGGAGACGGAAGAAAATAGCTCGAAGCTGGAAGTCGGAAGACGGGTGTCCGGTGTCGGGAGACTGAAGACGGGAGACAGAAGAGGGTGTTGGATAACAATTAAAAGCAAATGTAACGTCACCCAGAGCGCTAGCGAAGGGTCTGTTGATGTAAGAACCGGAAGTCGGAAGACGGGAGACGGATGACTGGATCTGCTATATTAATCTGCGATAGCAGACGGGCGATTTAAGATTTAAGATTTTTTGGATCGCTAATCGCCAATCTCAAATTGCATAT
>WGED01000524.1 GCA_015492915.1 Cyclobacteriaceae bacterium | reverse complement strand
TTCCGTTTTTTGCACAAGTAGAAATCCGCATAACAATTCATGGTTAAGTTGATTGTTTTAAGTTAAGAAAAGGCGGGCCGGAAGGTTCGCCTTTTTTTGGATCCACACAAAACAAAAAAGTCCTGATGCTGTCATCAGGACTTTCATGAGAAATGATCAATTTTTCAATTATACAAAGTCGGCATTGTTGAGGTAGTCCCAACTGACTTTGATCGTATCGTAGGGCGAAACACCCTCTCGCGTTGAGTCCTGCTCGACGAAGAAGTACTTCATGCCGGCCAGGTCTCTGTTTTCAAAGATCCTCTTGAAGTCAATGCTTCCTTTGCCCACGGGAGCAAAGAACTTGTCCCCAGGATACATATCCTTGACATGCCATAGCGCATACCTGCCCGGGTTTTTCTTGAAATATTCGACCGGATCCTCACCTGCCTTGGTAATCCAGTACAGGTCCATTTCAAACTTCATCAGATCGGGATCTGTTTCTTTCATGATCAGATCGTAGGGCTTTACGCCGTCGTAAACGATAAACTCGAAATCATGATTGTGATAGGCAAACTGGATACCCGCCTCTTTACACACCTCACTGAATTTGTTCCACGTTTCGATATGACGTTTGTAGTCGTCGAGGCTCTGACGGTCTTCTTCTTTCAGCCAAGCCCATACCAGGTATTTTGCGCCGGCAGCGATAGCATCTTCTGCCGTAGTTTTCATCTGATCGAGGATGGCGTCTTTACCACCTTCAGATGAAACCTCTGTGACAGAATGGACACTCGGCATGCTCATGCCCAGGCCTGTGATGAGGTTGTTGAGCTCTTTGGGAGTCTTGCCGAGGAATTTCCTGTTTTCATAACCGTAAGCCTCGATCCACTTGTAACCGGTTGCTGCGACCTTCTCGAGTACTTTTTCAAGGCCTTCCTCCTGGATTTGATTTCTCAAAGTATAGATCTGAATACCGATATCTTTTGCCTTTTTGGCGGGAGCTTCAGCAGTAGCAGCTTCTTCCTTGCCCTTCTTTGGCGAACAGCCGAAAGGAAGGATCATGGTGCCTGCTGCCACGGCTCCGGCAGTTTTCAGAAATTCTCTTCTTCTTTTTTCCATATTGACGTTGTTTAAAATTTAAGGGATCATCTACATATAGTTCTCTAAAATTAATGTCATTATTTCAATATTGGCAACGAATCGCCTTTAAATATGGTTTCGGGATAGAATAGTGGATTTCTGGCAGATAATATTGTTTTAATCAAAGGGCAAAAGACTATCCTTGCTTATCTTTGGGATTCAAATGATGGCAAAATATGAAAGAGCATCCGACAGTTGAAGTTTGTTTTTCTCCCAAGCTGTACAAATATAAACTGACCAAGACGCCTTTTACGGCTGTGATCGTTGATATCCTCAGAGCGACCACTTCCATCTGTGCGGCTTTTGATCATGGAGTCCGGAAGATAATCCCCGTGGCGGGCCTGGATGAGGCGCGTGACATGAAAAATAAAGGATTTACGGTAGCCTGCGAGCGAAACGGGGAAGTGCTGGATTTTGCTGATATGGGTAACTCGGCTTCCGATTTCCGGCGCGATGACCTGAAGGGGGAGACCGTAGTTTTCTCAACAACCAATGGCACTAAAACCATTCATCTGGCCCATGATGCTTCAGAGATTCTTATCGGAGCTTTTGTCAATATCGATGCACTGGCCGGTTACCTCATTGATAAAAATGAAAATGTGGTCATCATCTGTGCTGCGTGGAAAAACTTGTTCAACCTTGAGGATTCGGTGTTTGCCGGCGCCTTGTCTGAAAGATTGCTCAGCCATGGGTTTACGACGGTTTGTGATTCTGCCCTGGCCTCTGTTGATTTGTGGGAAAAAGCCAAAAATAACTTGAAGGGATATCTCTCAAAAAGCTCGCACCGGAACCGCCTGAAGCACCTGGTATCCGATGAAGATTTTAACTATACCGTGACATTAAATGTGACCGGTGTGGTGCCGCACTTAAAAGGAGAGAACCTTGTCCCTGTTTCATCCGCCTTTTAGCATCTGTTCCATCGATTTGACGATATCTTCATGATCGTTCTCCGATCGTACTTTTTCCTTTAAAAAACCGATATAAAAAGTGTTGTGCGGATTTGTGAGCAGAGGTTGATCATTGCCCTGACGGCCGAAACCGAAGACTACCATGCCGCTCTCCGACTCGGTACCCTTGTCGGAATTTCCCAGAAAACCCAACACGTCAATGCGTCTGTCCGGATGTCTCATGGCCAGAAACAGCACCTGCTTCACGCGGTCATCACCAAAATATATCCATTGCCAGTTGGCAAATATTTTATCCCCTTTGTTCATGTCATTGATATCGTGTCGCGGGCCTCCGAGGCTTGTGCCCCAATAACTGTGTTCCGGATTAAATTCACCCGCAATGGGTCCCTGGTACATAAACCAGTATTTACTGCCGGTTGCCACTTTTTCCATGGTAATAGTGGCATATTTCTCATAAAACTTCCATCGCCACTGCCATCTGCCGCTTTTGGTTATGGTGAGAATGGTATTGTCATTGACCTGATAACTGAGGCATTTGTTGTAACCCGGATGACCCGCCCCTTCATCGCGGTCGCCATATACAAAACTGGGCAGGCCCCTCAGTGAAGAAGCCGCGGATTCGGGGTATACGCGCCACGGATAGCGCTTAAAGTTGATCCAGTCATTGCCGTAGCGGTCGATGAGTCTTGAGAGGCCGCCGCCCTCTTTATCGAGATAATAGGTGGCTTTCTTGGTTTTTATGATAAAATGAGGTGCACCGGCGTAGTTATCTTCCGTGATCTCCACACCAAAAACAGGCATGGAAAATAACCAAAAAATCAAGGTTGCGGATATACAAGATTTCATCCGTTGTTACATTACGATCGTGGCGCCGTCCCCGGAAAATGTAATAGCCAGAAAATCAACACGGCCCTTTCATTCATTTCCATTTAAAAATGATCCTCCATCACGTTATATTTCAGGCAAACCAAAATTAATGGTTTTTATGCTAATAGGAAATTATTACCCCCCATTCCTCCTCTTGTGATTCTTAAGAAAAAATAGCCCGAATTTCATGAAAGGCCCTTATCAGGGTATCCACTTAATATTTTTGAAATTAGGTTTCCGCTTTTCCAGAAAAGCATTGCGCCCTTCTTTGGCCTCGTCCGTCATATAAGCCAGCCTGGTCGCTTCTCCGGCGAATACCTGCTGACCAACGAGCCCGTCATCCGTTAGGTTAAAGGCGAACTTGAGCATCTTGATGGAGGTAGGTGATTTGGCCAGGATCTCCTGTGCCCATTCGTAGGCTGTGTCTTCCAGCTTGTCATGCGGTACAACGGCGTTGACCATACCCATCTCATAAGCGTCATGGGCCGAATAATTTCTGCCAAGGAAAAATATCTCACGGGCCCGCTTCTGCCCAACCATCTTGGCCAGGTACGCAGAACCGTACCCGCCATCAAAGCTCGTCACATCGGCGTCGGTCTGTTTGAAGATAGCGTGCTCTTCGCTGGCAAGCGTGAGATCACACACGACATGCAGGCTGTGACCACCTCCCACGGCCCATCCCGGCACCACGGCGATTACCACCTTGGGCATGAAGCGAATAAGCCGTTGCACCTCCAGGATGTTGAGTCTCGGCATGCCGTCGTCATCGACGTAGCCCTGATGTCCGCGCGAGCGCTGATCCCCACCGCTGCAGAAGGCGTACACCCCGTCTTTTGGTGAGGGACCTTCACCCGACAATAACACTACACCGATAGAGGTATCCTCGCGTGCATCCAGGAAAGCTTCATAAAGCTCATGCACCGTTTTCGGGCGAAAGGCATTCCGTACTTCAGGCCGGTTGAAGGCTATGCGGGCCACACCGTCCGACTTTTTGTAAGTGATGTCCTGATATTCTTTTACTGTTTTCCAGTTTGCTTTGCTCATCTCTCAGGCAGGTTTGTGTTAGTTAAATTATTCTCTTAAAAAAACAGATTTACGTCATGCTCAAAAATACACAAATGATCAGTAATGATTGCTATGAGAAAATGATGATTTTGTATATTGAAACCCGTCCCGCCTGCTGTGGGCGGATCTTGATGAAAGCAATCAGAAGGTCACGTCCTGAAACAGGTTGACAAAAACACTATAATCATGAGATGCTGAAATCACCCATGCATAAACTCTCTTTTTTCACAGTCATTCCGAATTCATTGAAGCCTGAGTTTCAAACCACACCCGGTCTAGGGTAAATTCATGCCGACATAGCATGAAGCATAACCTTCGTGAAAGCACTGGCGCCAAGATGGAGGTAATTCAGGTTTTCATCTGTGAGATATTTCAGTAGCTCGTCACTGCTGATGGATTCGAATTCACGGAAATCATTTTTTGAATGCAGTTTGATGAATTTTTTCTCTTTTTCCCAAAAATGATCGTTATCCGTATTCAGGAAGCTGTTGAAAATTTTCCGCAGTTCTTTCTGCTTTTTATTTTTCACTTCATCCATCGAGCTTATTTTTTTGCTCATCCAGCGAAATACCTCCCTGGAAGTGCATTCTTTCAGGTTTTCTATTTTATCAATGGCGTTGTCATCCGTAGCAGAAATGATAAGGTGAATCTGATCCGATAAAATCACAAAGCCGTAAAGTTTGATGATGTCATTCCGGATGCAATAGATCAGCGACCTGATAAAAGCATCACACACTTCGGTTTGCTGAAATATTTTCAGATCAAACAGGTTGTTGTCTTTTATGCCTGTCGTCTCCAGTGTGACGAAAAACAGATTTTCGTCATTTGGTTTCTTGTCTGTTTCAATCATAATACTGCGATTCTTTCCTCAGAATTGTTTTTGAAATGGTTTGATAAATGCTCCTCTGTTAAAAAAATCGTATCCCCTCTGTTCGAAAAAAACCGGAAGCGCCTTTAATGCTGAATTTTAATTTTGGTAACCCGGGAAAAAGAAAAATATGATGCCCTGAGATGAGTTATATCTCCCCAAGGGCTCGAAACCCTTGGAGGGTTGCGGTGGTGTAAGAGGACCCCCCAAAAAATTTCCAAAATCTTGAAGGTGCGGAAGAAGTGCTAACTATGAGAAAACAGCTATTTTTCGGGTTAACTGAGCCAGATATAGAGAGCTATGGTGATCATCGACAATACGGCGAGCTGGAGTCTCCAGTCGGTCCAACCGGATATCGGGCTGATTTTTTTGGAATAATCCATGGTTGTTTTTGCAAGCTTTTCCGGAGCGGTTTTTTCAGTAAATGAGGAAACAAAAAACAGGATACCGGTGATGAATATGGTTGCCCACAAACCGCGGTAACCGAAGTTGAGTGTAAGCGGGTAATGGAGGAAGGGGAAAATCTCCTTGCCTGCTTCAGGTCCCATAAACTGATCGATCACGAACAAAGTAGAGAGCAGCACCCCGATAAGCACGGAGACCTTGGCACCTGTAAGGGTCACCTTTTTGCTGACAATACCAAAAAATATTGCTGGAAATACAGGAACCACCAGATAGGCGGAAATGGTTTGGAGATATTTGTACAGCCCTTCTTCATTTTTATAAACCATGTATGCTGCCCCGATACCGAGGAAAGAGACAATCAGGATTACAATACGACCGATAAAAACCTGTTTTTTCTCAGGAAAATGCGGCTTGTATTCGACAATAAAATCGCGGACCACCAGTGTGGACACGGAATTAAGCACGGCGATAAGCGAGGTGATAAGCGCTGCCATCAGCGAGGCGAGCACCAGGCCGCGCAAACCGTTGGGCAGCAGGTTGTTGAGCAGCCAAATAAAGGTCTGTCGTGATTCATCGCCCTCCATACCTGCGTTGAGCGCATAGGCGATCACGCCGGGAAGAGCAAAAATAAAGAGCGGGAACAGCTTGAGTAGCACAGCGAACATGGAGCCCCAACGAGCCTGTTTCAGGTCCGGAGCTGCCAGTACGCGCTGCACATTGACCTGGTCGATGCCCCAGTAGAATATCCCGGCATAAAAAGCTGTAGCCAGGATGCCCCAGAACGGATACACTCCGTCGTCGTAAGGTCTGGCAATAGTCATAGCTTCGGGTGCTTTGGCCATCAGTCCCTCCCAACCGCCGACTTTGTCAAGCCCGATAAATAGCATAATTGCCGCGCCGATGATCATGATCACAGCCTGGATGGTGTCCGTATAGGCAACGGCCGTGAAACCGCCAATGATCGTGAATATTGCCACGGCGATACCCACAAAAAAGACAGTAGTCATCACATCCCAGCCGAGGAGGCTGTTGAGCACCAGTGCACCGGCAAACAACGTAAATGCCAGTTTTGTCATGACGCTGATGAGGAGCATGAGCCCGGAAAAGAACGTGCGTGCCTGCCGGTCGTAGCGGATTTCGAGAAATTCGGGAATGGTGAATATTTTATTTTTAATATAGTTGGGAAATAAAAACGCACATGCAAAACCCAACGTGATAGCTGTAGTCAGCTCTACCGATCCGGCCGATAATCCGTAACGGTAGGAATCTCCCGACAAACCGACGAGATGCTCTGCGCCGATGTTGGTGGCAAACAGAGAGGCACCGATGACGGGCCATGTGATCTTGCGGCCTCCGAGGAAAAAGTTGGATGAGTTCTGGCCGGCTTTTGCTCTTTTGGCCATATACAGGCCGACGGCCAGGCTGCCCAGCAGCACAAATCCGCCGATAAACCAGTCGATGAGATTAAGGGATATGTTCAATGCCGTAAGGTTTTATAAAAGTATCGGGTTGAAATTTAATGAAAAAAATGTCTTTTTCTCATTATGAAGCATAGCTGACCCCATGAAATTCGACCATTTTTTCTATGGAGATATCTGATTTCTAAATAAATCATCCCATGCCCTGTTCCGATACATTGGGTTGCACTTCAGAGATACCTTTTTCCTCTGGTAATTTCCTGAGTCTGTCGATGGTTTCGATCATCGCCCTGATGGTGTGATAGTTGATTTTCCAGTTATGGCTCATGTGGGTCCAGATAGGTTCTCCTTTGCGGGTGAGCAACGGCCACCACTCACCAACTTCATGATTGATCATCTTATCGAAGACAAATCGATGAACATTTTCATACACCGGCCAGTATTTATCAGGATCAAAGACCAAACAGGCCTGGCTGAGTGCTATGAGCATTTCGGCATTTTGCCAGAATTCCTTCTCGCGGTCGTACACACCCCCTTCGTGCGATCCCTCTACAAACACACCCCCGTATTCCCAGTCAATACCGTCGGCCAATGCATGATCGTACTGTTTTAGGATAATGTCTTTGTATTTTTCGATGGGAATGTTCAGCACGTCGAGTGCGTGCATGAGCAACCAGGCAAACTCCACATTGTGCCCGTAGCTTGTGTTGTCTTCGGCCTGTCCTTTGACTCCGTCTTCGGTAAAACGGTCCCAACCCCAAATGATGTCAAACTTGATCTGGGGCGCCACAGTCCAGTCGGCAAAAAATTGCGGGATGCCCGTTTTGTATTCCGGGTGCAGTATTTTATCGGTGATCAGTTCAATAATCTCGATCAGTTTTCGGCGGTGTACCTCTTTGCCCGAACATTCGTAAAGTGTGGTGAAGGCTTCCATAAGGTGCATGTGCACATCGAGGGTTTTGCGATCCCCACCGGCTGATCCCGGTCCTTTCAATTCCCACTGACGGGTGAACATCTCAAAATACCCACCATAATGGGTATCAACGCAATATTTCTGGATCAGATCAAAGACTTTTTCCGCATATTCTATACCTCGTTTATCGCCGGTTGCCAGTGTATATTCACTCAGACTGTAAATTGCGAAGCTATGGCCATAAAGTATTTTTTCATCGATCTTCACATTGCCGGCCCTGTCGGTCAGCCAATAAAATCCGCCATACTCATCATCCCACATTTTTTCCAGTAAAAAGTTGACGCCGTGTTTTGCCATCTGAGCGGCCTTTTCTCCCCCGTAGCCGTGACGATAGGCAGATGAATACACATAGATGCTCCTCGCCTGCCCGAGCATGGATTTTTCGTCCTCGCCCGTGTCATTGCCGTCTTTGTCGAAATGAGTAATAAATCCTCCATTTTCATTGTCTACGGCTCTGTCGAACCAGAATGGCAGCAGTTCATTGTTCAGGTGGTCTTCACATTCTTTTCTGAAGGTTAATGCTTGTGATTTAATGTCTTGCATGATGGCCGGATTAAAAAAGTTTATAAAAATCTATACAGAAAAAATCTTGTCTTGTCCATTTTACGAATTCCATTTACATACATTACTCTCCTACAATTATACATGACTATTGAGGGCTTAAAAAAGGCAGTATTTCTCATGAATTAAACACTATTTTTTGTCGGTTTGTAACATAAAAAGTTTGTTACAGGGACAATTCTAATTGCAATCTATAAATGTAGTTTACGGGTTTATCCTCCTCATATAATAAGCTAAAATCGGTTTGAACTTTAATATAATGACCGACAATGTATTTTGAAAGACCTATGGTGTATTGTGTGAGGTCGCTGTAGGCTGACATTTCACTTGGTCTTATAATCGTGTAGCGTCCTGCTATTTCATAATTTCTTTTAAAAAGATAACCGGATTGAATGTTAAATGCCTGACCTGTATAATACTGGCTCACGATATCTTCGTGTACCAGCGCAAACTCCCGGGTGCTCAGTACTTTTCTGTGTACGTATTCTGCCATCAGTGAAAATCCCCTGTGCTTAAACATTAAATCTGCAAACCATGATTGCAGGTCGGCCTGGTTCCCGAGCACGCTGCCTTTCTGGCCATTGGTTTTGGCTGCTTTTTCATTGTAATCATATGTCAGACCGATTGATAGCTTAGGTTTTGGTTCGCGCTCCAGATCGCCGCCTTTGTAATCTCCTTTGTTTTTAAAAAATCCGAATGGCAGATATTCGAGCCGGGCGGTGTAGTCGAGTCCATTGATCACCGGCTGGGGACTATCCTTGAAAATACTCCGGCCCTCACCTTTTGACACCGAGACAGCTTCCCGAATTACTCCTTTCCCCACGTTGGTATGGTGCATGAGCCACAAACCGATATCCCTGTCAAGGGTGAACTTTGCATTGAGCAAGGATCTGTCAACGAATTGCAGATTTTGAGAGGAGATTACCCTTTCACGGTTGCCCCGCAGTTTGGTCTGTCCTGCCCAGAGCACAAAATTCTGGATAAAATTCCATTTGACCACGATATCGAGGATCTGGAAATTTAGTAAATCAACTTCCAGTTTGTAAGATAGTTTAGGCGTGAAAACATGACCGTCGGATTTTACCCTTACACGCCTCAGGTACAATTTTGAGATTGTTTCAGCATCCTGTTCATTCAGTTTGCTCACATCAAATCTTGTCTGCACCCTCCCTCCGTATTTAAACCGGTACG